>JAADES010000024.1 GCA_013153315.1 Aquificota bacterium | reverse complement strand
AAGAGCAAAAAAGGGACTTTTTTGAAAATTTTTTAAAAAGACACCCCCTTTTGGAAAAGTTTATTAAAGATAAATACTCCTCTGTGGAAGAATTAGAAGAAGATATTAAAAATCTAACTCAAAAATTTGAAGAAACCCTAGAGCTTCCCTGGCCTAAAGAACAAATTGCACGCTTTCTAAACCTCTTGGAAGCTTACGCTCAAGAAAATAACATTAAGTATTGTTAAGTATTGGCAAGACCAAAGGCAAGACCAAAAAATTTAATTAAAAAAGGGGGAAACTAAGTAATCTCTTCTTTGCCTACCGCCACCACAACCTTGGCTGGACGCAAAACCTTATCGTGGAGCATATATCCCTTTTGAACCACCTCGAGGATTGTATTTTCCTCCACTTGGTCGGTGGGAACTGTGGCCACCGCCTCACAAAGGTTATGGTCGAATTTATCAACCTCTATGGGTTTTACACCGTGGTTTTCCAAAACCTTCAATAGTTGCTTATAAATCATTTCCACCCCTATGTAGGCCTCTTTACAACCCTCCATTTGGGACATATGTTTTAGAGCCCTTTCGAAGTTATCGACCACCTCAAGAAGTTCCTTAGCCAGTTTCTCTATTCCATACTTCCTTTGGTTTAGTATTTCTTCGCGGTGGCGGGTTCTTAAAAGTTCCACCTCCTTTTGGAGTTGGAGATAGTTTTCGTTGCTAACCTTGGCAAGGTTTTCAAGTTTTTTAACCTTTTCCTCCAGTTGGGCAATATAGTTTTTTAATTCTTCCGTTGAAGGTTCCGATTGTTTATTCTTTTCCTCGGGTTGGTTATTTTTCTTTTCCATGATATTTAGAATTTAAGAATGGAAACCTCGCCAAGGTTTTTGACCCAATGGCACCTTCAAAAGATAGCCCGCTGGTTAACCCTTTTTGGATATCCAACCCGAGTGGTTAAAGAACTCACCAAGGAAGATATAGCCTTTTGTGCCGCCAAGAGGTGCACCGTTTTAACCACCTCCCGAAGGTGGGAAAATACTTTCAAAAACCTTAAGGTGGACTATTTTCTGCTTCCCAACACCGAAGATTGGATAACCCAACTTTGTATGGTTTTAAGACATTTCAATATCCAACCAGAGTTAAAACTTAACTATTGCCCCCACTGTTTGAGTCCTTTAAAACCTGTCCCCAAAGAGGAGGTTTTCGGAAAAATCCCCTATCCCTCCTACAAGTGCGGTAAAAATTTCACCCTCTGCCCCCAATGTGGTCAAATCTACTGGCAGGGAGGGCACACTAAGCTAATGGATAAAACCTTAAAAAGAATAAAAAAACGTTGTAAGGAGCTGTTTAAACAAACTTTTTAACAAACCTTAAAATCAAACCCCAATGGAATTATTCGAAGGTGCGGTAAAGGTTTTAAAAAATCGATTTGTTTCGGGAATAACTTGGGAAATAGTTTTACAAGCCCCCTATATAGCCCAAAAAGCCCAACCCGGTCAGTTTGTTATGCTATCGGTTCACACTTCGGACGTAAAAAAATACGACCCTTTAAACAGGCGTCCCTTTGCCGTCGCCGATAGCTGCGAAAACGAAGGCTGGATTTCGGTTTACTACGATGTTGTAGGGCGGGGAACCCGTTTGCTTACCCATCTGAAAGAGGGAGAATTTATAAAAATCTTAGGCCCCTTGGGGGAAGGTATTTTCCCTATAAGGGAAGACAAAAAGGCGTTGGTTGTGGCGGGCGGAATAGGTGCCTCGGGGGTTTCTCTGCTGGTTAAAAAACTTCTTGAGAAAAATATTCCTACGGTTGTCCTTTACGGGGCTCGAAATAAAGAATACCTTTCGATGTTTCAATGGTATGAAAAAGCCCGCCAAAAGGGGGCTAAAGTTTACTATTACACCGACGACGGTAGTTTTGGAATAAAAGGTTTCCCCGTTCAGGATTTGGATAAATATATCGACGACCCCCAAAGGTGGGTTATTTACGCCTGTGGGCCCAAACCCTTGTTGAGGTTTTTGAAAAATTATTCCTACCAAAGGAAGGTAGAAACCTATCTATCTTTGGATAGGAGAATGGCCTGCGGTTGGGGCGTATGTTTGGGTTGCGTGGTAAAAACCCAAAAAGGTTTTGAAAGGGTTTGTAAGGAGGGGCCGGTATTTGAGGCCCAAAGGTTGGTCGATTTTTAATTATTCCTTTTCTATCAAATACCACTTTATACCGTCTTCCAAATATTCCTTTAAAACTTTAAAGCCCATTTTTTTGAAAGCTTCAAGGGCACCGTCGTGGGTGTCGGCTCGAATAGGCCCTCCCGCCCACTTCTCCAAAGTTTGAATAAGTTTTCTTGCAACCCCTTGGCGGCGGTAGGCCGGTTTAACGTAAATATCGTAGAGATAGGTATGGTTCTTTTTCCTCCTAGCGTAAAGGAAACCAATAGGTTCGCCCCGTTTATTTTTGGCTATTAACAAATAAGAATTTGGCGTAGCCCGATAATGCTTATAGTAATTAATTGCATCGTAACGCTCGGAATAAATTTTCAAACCCCGTTGGGCACTCCCGTAGATAGCGGCCAGCATCTCCTTCAACATAGGGAAAAAGCTTTTAAAGTCTTTCATATATTCCCAACGTTCAATAATTATGTTTTCCCCCTCGCGGGGAGGCAATTGTTCGACCTCCAATTTTGGTTGTCGGGTTTTTGTCTCCATCAAAGGAAAAATGTAGGTTTGTCCCTAGGGATAATCCTTTCCTAAAGGGGGGGGATGGAGTGAAGTGCCACAATTGCGATTTTCCTTCCTGCTACAGGGAGGGTAAGGAATGTAAAGACCTTAAAGAGATTTTTGAAAAACTTACTCCCTTAGAAAGGAAACTGTTAACTGTATCTTCCGACATTGAAAGGGAATATTACGGTGTTTTAACCCGTTTGGAGGAGTTGCTCGAGTTTGCCAAAAGAATGGGTTTTAAAAAAATAGGTATAGCCTTCTGTATAGGGCTTTTTGAGGAAACCAAAATAATAGCTAAAATCTTTGAAAATCACGGTTTTACCGTATACTCGGCGGCATGCAAAATAGGAGCGGTGGACAAGGCCGAACTAAACATAGAAAAAATCCAACCCCAAAATTTAGAGGCCTCTTGCAACCCGGTGGGTCAAGCCTTCGTTTTGAACGAAAAGAATACCGACATGAATATCGTAATAGGCTTGTGCGTAGGCCACGATATGCTCTTCAATATGCATTCCAAAGCCCCGACCACCACCTTAATAGTGAAGGATAGGGTTTTAGCCCACAATCCGGCGGGGGCGGTATACAGCAAATACCACCGAAGGAAACTTTTATCCCCGTCGGAGACCAAAAAAGAAACTTAAAGGGGTAGGCTTTAAAAATTTTCGACCCTTTAATGTTTTTTCTTTATTTTGAAAGGAAACCCAAATAAGGGAAATATTTACAAATTAACCCCACCAAAGCCCCCAATGCCAAAAAAGGAACAAAGGGAACGGCGAACTGCAAGGAGCGACTTTTAACGACCTGCGGTAGGAAATATAAAAGGGCGAAAACCGAACCGAGGAATAAGGAACAATAAACCCCAATAGGGCCCAAAAAAGCTCCCACCACAGCCAGGAATTTAGCATCACCCAAACCGAGGGCTTCCACCCCGCGGAATTTCTTATAAAGAAAGGAAATAACCACCACCGAAAAGAAACCGATTAATGCACCTATAAAAGCCTCCAATGGAGTTATATCCTTCCTAAGAAAGGACAAAATTAATCCTAAAGCCGTTCCACCGAAGGTAAAAATATCGGGAACCTCAAAGGTCTCCCAATCGATAAAGGATAAAACCACCAAAAGGCAAACAAAAATATATAACCCCAAGACGGTAGGCCAACCCAAAGGGTGGAAAAAGTGGTATAAAACCAAAAGCGATAACCCACCAACAAACTCAACAAAGAAATAACGTAAAGAGATAGGAGCCGAGCAATAACGGCATTTACCTTCCAACAAGACAAAAGACAAAAGAGGTATATTGTCATACCACCTTAAAGGGGTTTTGCAGTGGGGACAATAAGAGCGCCCGCTAAGGATTTGTCTTAAATTCTCCCTCTTGGAAAAACGGTAAATTAACACATTGAGGAAACTCCCTATGGAAGCTCCGACCAAAAATAGGAGCAAATAAATAAACAACTCACCCATGGAAAACTATTAGTTAAACACCAAAAGGAGGCTAAATAATGTTTAACCAAACAAGGTTTAAAAATAAAAATAACCCCAATAAGGAATATAAAAAAAACAAAAAACGGAAGGTGTTCAAAATAAGGTTTCCCGTAACCAACAAAATAGGTCAAATGTTGGTTCCCCATATAAAGTTTGTAAAACACCTACGTAAAGGGGACAAATTGGTGGTAGAGAGCGAACGGGGGCTGGAGTTGGTCGAATATATGGGAATGTCGGTAGAAAACTGCCCCACCGAC
Source organism: Aquificota bacterium (assembly GCA_013153315.1). Classification (GTDB taxonomy): domain Bacteria; phylum Aquificota; class Aquificia; order Aquificales; family QOAS01; genus QOAS01. Next base: position 56,190 of record JAADES010000024.1, on the reverse strand, counting down.
CCTATAGCAACCTATATAAGAAAGGCCACCTACCTAGATAGGGAAAAATTTAAAAGGTTCCAAAAGTTGGCCAAAAGGGTATTCAATGAACTTTCCCAAGAGGTGGAAAAATACAACATGGTTTTAAAACCTTTGGCGGTTTATATACCCTTGGACAACCAAAGGATATTCTTTTATTACACCGCCCCTCAAAGGGTAGACTTTAGGCAATTTATCCGTGATATGTCCAAAAAATACCGCCGCAGAATAGAGATGAGGCAAATAGGCGTTCGGGACGCCGTTCAAATGAAAGGGGGCATCGGTGTATGCGGAAATAAAGTCTGCTGTTCAACTTTTATGGAAAAATTTGAATCGGTCAATTTGAATTTTATTTCGGAGCAAAACCTGCCCAATTCTCCGTCCAAATTTACCGGACTGTGCGGCCGCTTAAAATGCTGTTTAGCCTTCGAGAAGGGCAACTATGTGGAAAAAAAACTTCTTCCCCCCGTAGGAACCGAAATATGTTTACTGGACACCAAAAGGGAAATAAAAATATTGGAAATAGACCCCCTAAGGAGGCTTTTGGTCTACCAAGAGGGGGAATCTATAAAAGAAACCACCCTCGATTGGTTGCTACCCAAAGACTTTGAAAAGATAGCAAAACACTACGATTGTGTAGGTTGTGAGTGCGTTAACCAAGATGGAGTTGAGGATTTCATTCCTAATAAGGAAATTTTGGATTTCTATACCCACCGTAGGTTCTTCTAAAAAATCCTCCCCTTGCTTCTCTTTTAAAATCATTTCCCACCATGCAAGGGCTCACCGATAAAAATTCCCGACCTATGGAGGTTGTAAACTACCGCCAATTAAAGGAAGAAATAGAAAAACTAAAGAAGGAAAAAAACGCCGTTATACTAGCCCACTACTACCAAAGACCCGAAATTCAAGATATAGCCGACTTTGTTGGGGATAGTTTGGAGCTAGCGCGCAAAGCCACCGAAGTGGACACAGAAATAATAGTTTTTTGCGGCGTCCACTTTATGGGGGAAACGGCCAAGGTTCTCAACCCCTCAAAAAAAGTTCTTTTGCCCGAACCTAAAGCCGGCTGTGCTATGGCCGATATGGCTACCAAGGAGGAAGTTTTAAAGCTTAAAGAAAAATATCCCAACGCTTGGGTTGTTTCCTATGTAAACACCACCGCGGAGGTAAAAACAATAAGCGATATCTGTTGTACCTCGGCCAACGCCGTTAGGATTATAGAAAAAATCCCTTCTGAGGAAATAATATTTGTTCCCGATAAAGGTTTAGCCTATCACGTTTCCAAAAAAGTGAAGGGTAAAAAGATAATACCCTTCGAAGGATTTTGTCCCGACCACTACCTGTTTACCAAAAATATGCTCCTAAAGTTGAAAGAAAAATACCCCAACGCCCCCGTGGGAGTTCATCCGGAAACTCCTCCCGAGGTGCAAGATATGGCCGACTTTGTAGGTTCGACCTCCCAGCTCCTAAAGTGGGCAACCTCCGACCAACTTGATGCACAGGAGGTAATCATAATTACCGAAATCGGTCTTAAATACCAAATGGAAAAAATAAACCCCAAAAGGAAATATATATTCCCTACACCCGAAGAAGGGGTCGGCTATCTATTTTGTGCCCAAATGAAAAGCGTTAGTTTGGAGAAGGTATATGAAACCCTTAAAGAGGAAAAAAATGAGATAACCCTCCCCTCAGAGGTTATTGAAAAAGCCTATAAACCCATAAAAAGGATGCTTGAATTAAGCTAATCCCAAAGGAGGTTGAAATGTCCAACAAACGCTATATTTTGGTGGTTCTTTTAATTTTGGTTGTCTTCTTCGGGTTCGGATTTTACAAATTAAAACAACGGAAGTTGGAATACCAAAAATTACCCACCCCCCAAAGGTTGCCCTACACGGTGGAAGCCGTTCACCCTAAGGAAGGTATTTTGAAAGAATACACTACCTTCCAAGGGTTTTATGAACCCTACACCAAAGGGTTTTTATCAACAAAAACCAACGGGGCGGTAGTAAAGCTAAATGTTTCCGAAGGGGATACCTTTAAAAAAGGTCAAATATTGGCGGTAATCGACCCCACCGATATAAAAAGCCAAATAGAGGCGACCGAAGCCAAATTAGAGGCACAAAAAGCCCAAATCCAAGCCTTGCAGGTAGCCCTCGAAACCCAAAAGGCGATATTCGAAAGGGATAAAAAGCTTTTCGAAACGGGAGGTATTTCCAAAGAGCAATTTCAACTTTCCAAAACCAAATATATGCAAACCAAAGCCCAATATGAGGCGGCTTTAAGCAACCTTAAAGCTCTCCAAGCCCAGCTAAAGGATTTAAAACACAACTTGGAAGTTTACACTTACATAAGGGCTCCCTACGACGGAGTTGTTAGAAAACTCCTTGTTAGGGAAGGTGACTTTGTCGGAGCAGGAAAACCCCTAATGGAAATAGCAAAGACCGACCTTTACAGGATTTTGGTAAATGTTCCCCTCCAGACCTCGGTGGGAAAGGAAGGCTTTATTACCCTTGGAGGGAAAGAATACAAACTTACCGTAAATAGGGTTTTACCTTCGACCAACCAAAACCTTAAGGTGGTAGAAATCCTAACAAAAAAATTACCCCTACCGGACGACAGCTATATTAATGTTTCTCTCCCCACAAAGGAATGCAAAGGTTTTATAGTTCCCTTCGGTGCGGTTTTGTATTTAGATGCGGGAACTTTCGTAGTAAATACCGATAAAAAACTTATTCCTGTTAAGGTTGGGGCAATTTCTAAAAACCTCGCCTGTGTTAAAGGGAATTTGTCCCCTCAGATGGGTATCCTTGTGGCGGGACAGTTCCGTCTGAGGGAAATAGCTTTACACAACTGGCCCATAAGGGTGGTTTATATAAACACAAACTAGTTTTTTCTTCTTTTAATATCGTCTAATTATGGGTCTCCATGGAAACGGGTTTCTTGTAGTGGATGGCTTAAATTTAACCTACCGAATTAAGAATTTTTCAAAAAATACCCCCTATTCGGTAGCTAAATATGTTGTCAACCTATGCCGTTTAACCTACAAAGAAACACAAAAATATGTTGACAATATTTTCATTATCGGTGGTGTAGATGAAAATATTTTAAGTTTGGAAAGACAATTGGAAAAAATTAAAAAGGAATACCTTCGGTTGGTGGAAGAAAAAGAAAAAGTTTCCCCTCTTAACATTTTTAAAAAGAAAAAATTGGAAAACTCAATAAATCAATTAAATAAAGAGAAGGAAGACTTAGAAAAGAAAATATTCTCCAACTACATATATACCGAGAGCTTCTGGAATAAAGTTCAACAAGCTCTATCTAAAGCAGTCAAAGAGGCCGGTTTAAATATAAATTCCATACAGGTAGTTAAAACTATTCTAAAAAGAAAACAAACCCACAAGGGGCAAAAAATTGAGAGGGATGATGATTTAACCTTCTCGGGATTGGTATCCTTTTTAATAGGAAACGGCAAATTTGTTTCTATTTACTCCAACGACCAACGGCTGGTAGAAGTTCCTTTGAAAACAATAAAAGTATTAAATAAAAATGCTCTCCAAAGGGTTTTTGTTTTAACATGGGAGCAACACGTGGCGGATAATTTAGCCAAAAAATTAAACATAAAAAGTTTAGCTTTAGAAAAGAAACTTGGTGCGGCTAAAACAGGTTCTTTTACTGTTTGAAAAAAGGAAGAAAATAGACCCTCATGAGAAAAATTTTCCTTTCCCTTATAGCGTTAACAACCTTTATTGTTCCCACCTTCGGAAGCTGGGCAAAACTCCCCAAAGGGGAACACTGTTTAACCCACTACTACATAGTGGAACCTGTATTTCTAATGCCTGTCCTAATAAAGCACAAAGATGAACTAAACCTTACACCGGAACAAAAAGAGAAAATAAAAGCCCTCATAAGGGAAATAAAACCTAAAGCCGTTTACTACTCCCAAAGGATAGATGAATTGGTTCCCAAAATAAGGAGAGACCTAATATTCAATCCCGATAAGAAAATGGTCGAAGATGAACTAACCCTTTTGGCCGATTTAAAAATTAGAAAAAGCTTGCTCAACTACGAATGTATTCAAGCATTGAGAAAAATCCTTACCGAGGAGCAATTTAAAAAGCTTCTCCAATATGCCGGAATACACTAAACAAAACCCTTTTTAGTTTCTTTTTAAAACATAAACCTTTTCAAGGGTTATTGTTCCCTCCTTAATAACCTCTTTTAGGAAGGGTATCAGTTTTTCTTCCACAACTTGGGGACTGTCCATTATTTCAACCACTATGGGTAGGTTGCTCTTAGGCAAAAGGGAGGGTTTTCTTAAAACCTTATGTTTACCGAAGCCGGCTATACCTCTGAAAACCGTCCCCCCACGGATACCGTTTTCATAACACCATTGGAGGATGTATTTATAGAGTTTTTGTCCTTGATAGGTATCTTCTTCGGTAATAAAAACCCTTACGAGGTATTGGACTTGAAGGTCGTTTTCCAAATTGGACATATTGGGGAATTTTAGCAAAAGGGGGATAGATATTAGAAAAGCTCCCCGAAAAGGAAAGGAAATATCAGTAATACCTAAATTGTAGTTTGTATAAATCTCCCTCGGTCTGGAAAAGAATAGGGTTCCTTTTGCCGGTAATTAAATAGGGGGTTCCGTCGGGGGATATTGTAAAGCCGTCTACGGCATCTTCAAAAACCGCACCCAATATAGGTTTGCTTTGATAATAACCTTCCCTGTTTTTGGCTACAAAATAGAGTTTCCCTTTTTTGTATTTAACAAACTTAGAACCCAATATGGGAACAAGCTGCTCGGGAATATTTTTCACCACCACAAAACCCTTAAAGCCAAAAAGTGTTATCGGTTGGGGGCGGGGATTAAAGAAAAACTTGGTTAAAGTGTTGGTGCCCATTACGTCGGGAATATTTATGTAAACGTAGGATTTTCCGAAATCCCCTTCGATGTCCACTATATGTTTAAAGCCCTTTTGAAGGTCGCCTTTATAAATCCTTAAAGTTCCGCTGCTGTCGATGAAGGCTAAGGTGTTATCGTCGGTCATAACGGCGCTGTCGGCACGGAAGCCTGCGGGCATATTCAGTTTTTTGCCTAAAACGGCCACATCGTTATTAAATTGAACCGAATAAACATCTCCGAAAGAGCCCTCGCTGAAGCGTTGGGCTATAAAGGTTTTTTCGGGAGCGTTTTTGTTCAATACGGCCAAATAGTAGGGTATATTTTGGGCCACTATAACGGCGTTTGTTCCTACCAATTTTGCTATGAAAGCGGCGGGCTGGGCGTCGATGGTAAACATATTTCCGATGATGTAGCCCTGACCGTTGATTTTAACCAACTGAAGACCGACCAATATCCCCGCCGGGGTGGGAAATTCGGTAATTTTCTTTAAACTGTCGCCTACCTTTTGATATACAACCACTTTTTCGGGAAAACCCACCGCAACAAAGGGAATTTTGTTATCCACTATATAGCCGCTGTCTATGGCGGTAGGTATCTCTCTGTAGGTTTCCAACAAATATGGATTGGCAAAAATTTTTAAATCCTTTAAATCCAAGGCTGGGTTGGAAGTAAAGGCATAACCGGGTAAGGATTTCTGAACAAAATAAACCTCCTGTTGGTTTAACAAGATTTTAAACCCTTGGTTGGTTTCCTCTATAGACCAACGGCAGGAGTGAATATCTTTTGTTTTTACCACCGGAAGGGTTTGGCTTAGCTTTTGAAATACAAAGTCGCTTCCTTCAAAGCAAATTTTTCCAACATCGAGCCTAACAATATCGCCCACCTTAACACCCTGGTTTTGGGTTACCTTTACCAAAGAGTTGGTTGGAAAACTTTGGTAAATATAACCTTTGCCCGTTTCGCCGATGATTACAAAACTTTTTGTATGGGTTAGGGGGTTTTCGACGTAGGTGCCTCGGTAAATGGCCACGGGGAAACCCACCTTAAAGTAGGGTAGCCCTTTGGAGTTAACATAAATATCATCTTTGGCGTTGGCTATTATCTGACCCTGAACGGAAAAGAAATTTATTATTTTTTCCAAATCTTGGTTTTCCTGGGCAAATCCTACCCCAATAAGGAAGGGAAAGAGTGCTACCTTAGAGAGGTTTTTTAAATTAAACATCGTAAAGTGGTTAATTTTAAGTTTTTTCTTTACCTTTCCCTTCTAAAGGAGAAACTACAAAAAGATTTTCCAAAGAAAGGAGAAATTAAAACATTGCCTACCTTAGGTGTGGTTCTCTTTGCAAATTTCCAAAAGTTGGTTTAGAGGCATCGGTTTGTAGAAATAGAAACCTTGGACGTGGGTTATTCCCGCCTTCTTTAGTGCTTCAACTTGTTTTTTATTTTCCACACATTCGGCTACGGTCGTTAACCCCATCTGGTTGGCAAAGCCGGCAACCGAATTGACGACCGCCCGCGCCTCGGTGCTTTCGGGATATCCTCTAATAAGGGAGCAATCTAACTTTATCGCTTCTATTAACCCTTTTTGGGATAGGTCTATAACCAATCTGAGGGAAGAATACCCTGTTCCAAAGTCGTCGATGGAAAATTTTAGCTATAGGGGCTTTGTTTGAAGGCGAGGCTTTGGTTCAGTTTGTGCAGTATGCCTTAACTGTTGCCGGTGCTACCGCTGTTATTAACCAACTTAAGGAGAAAGAAAAAGAAGAAGACCAAAAAGAGGAAAAGGATTTGTTTTCTTCTTCCTCGTCGGGTTTGGATTTTGGAACTTCTAAAGAGGCCCCAGAAAGCGGGTCTAAAAATATAGCCCCTAAAAGTGAAAATGTCTATAGCTTTTTTGAAGCTTTAAGGAGGTTTTTAAATGGCTAAGTTTAAAGTAGCTCTTAAGCAAGGCCAAAAGACTTGGATTGAATATGTTGAGGCCGATAGGGTCGAGGATGTTCTTGCTTTTTATAAGCGGGTATCCGCTGCAAAGGTTGTAAGGATTGAAAAAATTGTTTATGAGGAGCCAATGGGAGATGTTCCTCTTGATGACCGAAGGTATTGGTCTCTTGTGAAGGTGATAGCTCGGATGGATGGGTTTAGTCGGCAATATGTTTTTCATAATCTTAAACTTTCGGTGGATGGAAAAAATCTAGCTGAGGCTATGAGGAATTATTTAAAGGTTGCTGGTGGAAAAATTGATGGGGTTATTACCGTTCTTTGGAAACGATAACTTGCTGTTTGAAGTTATTTATTCTTTCTTCTTATGGGTTTAATTTTCACAAAAAAATCTTAACTTAGTTAAACTTGTTGAATAAAGTCATATCTTTTATCATAAGATGATAGTTCCTTATTTTTGAGCAAATAGCCGGATTTCCAATCTTTGAAAAGTTTTTAAAACCCCTTCCAAGTATCAAAAATTTCCCAATTGGTGGATTTGCATAATTTTAAACAACCTTCTTTGGAAGTTAATTTATTTAACCAACAAGAGGAAAAAAGAATATTTTTTCCTGCCGTTGCAAAAACCTTTCAGAACTCCAAAAATTGGGCTTTGGTAGAAAGCTACCCCTTTCTTAAGGTATTAAATACGATGGAAAAAGTTAAAGAACTCCTCCTTTCGAAGGGAGGATATATCCTTTCTACCCTTTTGTCCAACGGGGGACAATACGCCGAAATATTTTTTGAGCATTCGAGAACTACCCGCGTTCATTACGAAAATGGTAAGGTCGATAAAGTTTTACACGGCTTTGACGGCGGGGTAGGTTTGCGGCTTATAAAGGACTTTAAAGTTTATTACGGCTACACCAACGAACCCACCCTGTCTAATTTGCTGGAAATAGCTAAAGTCCTGGCAAAAGCCGACGGTCAAGGGCCCGTTAACTGGGGCCTTATAAAAAGGGTAGGAACCACCGATGTAAAAATAGACCCCGACCAAACACCCCTATCCTACCGCGTTGAAATCTTGGAAAGGGCAAACCAAAAAGCCCGCGAGGTAGGAGGCGATAAAGTTAAACAGGTTCAGGCGGTGTTAATGGACAAAACGAGGGAAATTTTGGTAATAAACTCCTTGGGAGAAATTGGAGAAGATACCCAAAAAAGGGTTGTCTTTTTTGTCGAAACGGTGGTGGGGGAAAATGGAAACCTCCAAAGGGGTTATGAAAGTTTAGGGGGCCTGGTTGGGTTTGAAATTTTCGAACAAACCCCTCCCGAGGTTATAGCAGAAAAGGCGACCCGTCGAGCGTTAACTATGCTTAAAGCCAAACCGGCACCCGCCGGCCAGTTTACGGTGGTTATATCTTCCGAAGCAGGCGGCACAATGATACACGAGGCGGTGGGCCACGGCTTGGAGGCCGACCTGGTTCAAAAGGGTATTTCGGTATATGCGGGCAAAATCGGCCAAAAAGTTGCCTCCGAGCTTGTAACAGTTATAGATGACGCAACCTTACCCCACCATAACGGAAGCTTTTCCATTGACGACGAGGGGGTGCCGGCCCAGAAAAAAGTCCTAATTTCCGAAGGAGTTTTGCAGGGCTATATGTACGACCGCCTAACGGCTATGCGGGAAGGCAAACAATCTACAGGAAACGGAAGACGCCAATCCTACCGCTTTGCCCCCATAGTTAGAATGACCAACACCTACATAGCTCCGGGTAAAGATAATCCCCAAGACATAATTGCCGATACCAAAAAAGGTATTTACATAGTTAAAATGGGAGGGGGCGAAGTTAACACAACCACCGGCGACTTTGTCTTCGAAGTTATGGAAGCCTACCTCATAGAAAACGGAAAAATAACCTACCCCATCCGCGGGGCTACCCTCATAGGAAACGGCCCTAAAGCCCTCCAAGATGTGGAAGCCGTAGGAAATGACTTAGGTTGGTCTATAGGAACTTGCGGAAAAGACGGCCAGGGCGTTCCCGTTACCGACGCCCAGCCAACTTTAAGAATTAAAAAACTAACCTTAGGAGGCACCGAAGTTTAACTTTTTTTTCCATGCCCTCTTTACGGTTTAAATATCTGCTCCTTTACCTGTTTTTCCTATCTATGTTCCTCCTTCTGGCGGTTAGGTATTTCCAAATCCAGGTTTTAATGGACGATAAACCCTTCGAAAGGTTGCTAAAAAAATTCAATACCGAAAGGGTTATAAAATTCCCCGGCTGGAGGGGGGCTATCTACACCGAAGACGGCATTCCCTTGGCTCTATCCCTTAATAGTTTTGTCTTTTTTGCTTTGACCAACCGCCTGGATGATACCGATATAGAATTGCTTGCGAAGGAATTTGGCCCCGTTTTTGGAATACCCCCTTCGGAGTTGTTAAAGAAACTCCAATCCAAAGAAGGTTATGTAAAAATTTACGAAACCACCGATTGGGAAGTTTGGGAAAAATACAAAAAACGCCGTAAGGAAATAATCCACAAAGTTATAACCCTCGCAAAGGAAGTTATAGGTATAAGAACCTACGACGAGGATAAAATTCGGGAATATTACCAAAAAACCAAAAGCCCAAAACTGGCTTTGGCCCTTCATTATTTGCATGTTCTAAAGTGGTTCGGATACACCAAAGCCTATAAAAGGTTCTATCCCCAAGGTCGATATTTGGCCAATACGGTGGGTTTTGTATCTTCCAACGGAACAGGACGGGCGGGCATCGAATTAATGGAGAATAAATACCTTTATAAGGGCCCCATAGAAATACCCTATATAAGGGGTTTAAGGGGTTTAAAAATTATCGACCAGCCTATAGCCTCAAAAGTTAAAAACCTCTTCGTGGGAGATGTTTATCTAACCATAGATGGGACTATTCAGGCTATCCTCGAAAGGGTAAAAAATGAAATAGTTCAAAGATGGAACCCTAAAAAGGTTGTACTCATATTGATGGATATCCATACAGGGGAAATTAAGGGGTTGGCGGTCTATCCCGACTTTGACCCTAACAAACCTTTCCGAAATTGGCAGGAGTTTTTAAACAGTAGAAATCCCGCTTTTATGGATGTTTTTGAAATGGGTTCGGTTATAAAACCCTTCTTTGTAGGTATGGCCCTTTACAAGGGTTATATAAAACCCGACGATAAAATTTACATCGACCACGGCAAGGTTAGGGTGGGCCGTCATTGGGTAAGGGACGCCGAGCGACTTCCTAAACAATATTTAACCCCCGCCGAGGTTTTAATTCACTCTTCCAACGTGGGAACCGTTCAAATAGCCAAAAAGCTCACTTTGGAAGATGTTAAAGATTTAATAGAAACCTTAAAGTGGAATAAAGTTATTTCCAACTTTCCGGGGTCTACTGCGGGTTTAATACCACCGTTGAAGTATCCTGCAAATAGGCTTTATATAGCCTTCGGTCACGGTTTGGCGTTGACACCCATTCATCTGGTAACTTCCTATGCCGCCCTGCTTACCGGATATGCACCCAAACCTTTATTGGTAAAAAGGGTTGTTAGGGAAGACGGAAAAATCCTTTATGAGGCTAAACCATCCTATTTGAACCCAAACCGGCCCCTTTTCGATGAGAAAACCCGAAGTTGGTTAAAAAAGGTTTTGCACCTTATAGTTTTGGAGGGAACGGGTAAAAAAGCCAACCCCTATTATTACAAGGTTGGAGGCAAAACGGGAACTGCAGCGATTTACGATAAAAAACTGCACCGCTATTCTAAAACCAAATATGTAACTTCCTTTATAGGGTATTTTCCTTACAACAATCCTAAATATGTTTTATTGGTTTTGGTAGACCAACCTCAGGCTCCAAGAAGATACCTCCTTTACGGGGGAACGGTGGCCGCCCCCTACTGGAGGGAAATTGTTAATGAGGTTTCCTCCTATTTGGGAATAAAACCGGATTTTTCCTCTTCCTAATTAAAATCCATTCAAATGAAGAAAGGAAAATACCTAAAGCCCGAGTATGTTAACCAACTAAAAAACACCTTCCGCCAATTGGAAGATAAAAGGGACGAACTCCTGCAGTTGGGAAGAACTATTAATAAAAATTCCAAAACCATCATTTACTCCCTCATAAGGGACGATTGGGAGGAGGCGGAAAAATACATTCAAGAAAACCGTCAACTTGCCAAACAACTGTTGGAAGAAGTTACAACCCGCTACCCCCAATATTACAACAACGCTTTTATACCCCTTCAAGAGTATGTAGAGGCAGAGGTTGTTTATCACTACCTGAAGGAAAAACGGCTTCCCACCCACGAAGAATTGGGGGTTCCCGAAGAGGCGTATGTCACCGGGCTTATGGACGCCGCCGGTGAACTTCTGCGTAAAGCGGTGGAAGAGATGATTAAAGACAATATCGACTTTGCTTGGGAAGTTCGCCAGGTGCTGGAGGATATCTATTTGGCAATGTTAAGCCTAAACTTCAAAAATTTCGATTACCGCAAAAAGGTCGATTATGTTGGTGGTATTCTAAACCGTCTTATTGACTACATTTTCCAAAAACAAACCCGCCGTGGGGAAAATATAAAATCTTCCGAATAAAGTTTTCTTCTTTTTCTTTATTCCTTCAAAAGGGTTTTAAATGCTTGTGATATCCATAACAATTTTTAAAAAAAGTAAGCTTTCAAAAACCTCGTAAGGTCTACTATTTATACAATGCCCAACAAGGTTTTAAAATTCCAACCTACCCAAAAAGAGGATTTAGAAAATATTCTGCAAAAACTGGGTTTGGAAAAAGAGGAAAACCCCAACGTGTTATTTTCCTACCGCAGTAAGGATTTTAAAGTGATTTTTTACCCCACCGGAACTTTGTTAATCCAAGGAAAGGGCGATGTTGACCGATTGGCGGAAAAAATTGTTTCTAACCTTTCAATGGAAACTAACTATATAGGCTCCGACGAGGCAGGAAAGGGGGATTTATTCGGCCCTTTGGTGGTTTGTTCCTTCGGTCTAACCTCAAGAAATTCAAAAAAAGTTCTTTCTTTGGGTGTTAGAGATTCTAAAAATCTTCCAAAGGAGAGTTTACATAAGATAGCCCAAGAGTTATTAAAGTTATCAACCTACAGTTGTGTAGTTATTTTGCCCCAAACTTATAACGATATTTATCCCGACTTTGGGAATTTAAACAAACTTTTGGCAGTCAGCCACGCCAATGTAATAGAAAGGCTTTATCTAAAACTTGGTTTAAAAAAGGCTGTGGTCGATAAGTTTACTAATGCCCCTTATTTAAAAAGGGCACTCTCTTGTCCAATATCTCTTGTGGAAGAAACTAAGGCCGAACGCTACCCCGCCGTGGCGGCCGCCTCAATACTGGCACGATACCACTACGAAATTTATTTGGAAAAACTTTCCCGAAGTTTAGGTATTCAACTACCCCCCGGCAGTGGCCCACAGGCTAAAAAGATTTATAGACTTATCGAACAAAAGTATGGGTTGGAGGTTTTAAAAAAAGTTGCAAAGCTCCATTTTAAGGTTTGATTTGATTTCAGGCTCAATCCCATATTGAAAAAGCCAAAACCTTGGTAATACAAATTAACCTTTAAAAACCCTTCCAAGGGACAATTTTTCTTCCTATGAAATACGAACTGGAGCAAACCCTTACGGAGTTGAAAGAAAAATTTTCCGACATAAAACAAACGTTGGATATAGAAAAACTAAAGAAGGAATTAAAAGAACTTGATGCCCAAATGTCGGCGTCCAACTTTTGGGACGACCCCAACAAGGCTAAGGAAGTCCTCCAAAAAAGGAAGTTTATAGAGGAAACCCTAAAAAAATTTGAAAACATCCAAAGTTCCTTGGAAGGAATAGAAGAAATGCTATCGGAGGTTCCCGAAACGGATATAGAAAACCTATCCCTTTTGGAGGAAGAAATTAAAAACCTCGAAAAGGAAATCCACGAGTTGGAAATAAAGACCTACCTAAGTGGGGAAATGGATTCTAAAAATGCCTTTTTAACCATTCAGGCGGGGGCCGGCGGAACGGAAGCCTGCGACTGGGCTCAAATGTTAATGAGAATGTACACCCGCTGGGCACAAAAACATGGCTACACCGTTGAGGTGGTTGATATAACCCCCGATGATGTGGCGGGTATAAAAAGCGCTACCTTGCATATAAAAGGCCCTTACGCTTACGGTTATTTAAGGGGCGAAAGTGGCGTTCATAGGTTGGTTAGAATTTCGCCCTTCGATGCCAACAAACGCCGACACACTTCTTTTGCTTCCGTTCAGGTAGCACCCGAAATAGATGAAGAAATCCAAATAGAAATTCGACCCGAAGACTTAAAAATAGAAACCTTCCGTTCCAGCGGTGCGGGCGGCCAGTATGTTAACACCACCGACACAGCCGTCCGAATAACCCACCTGCCCACCGGCATAGTGGTGCAGTGCCAGGATGAACGTTCCCAATTTCAAAACAAACAAAAAGCTTTAAAAATTCTAAAAGCCAAACTTTACCAGTTGGAGCTTCAGAAATTGGAAGAAAAGAGAAAACAATACGAAGGAGAAAAAACCGACATAGGTTGGGGCCATCAAATCCGTTCCTACGTCTTTACCCCCTACCAACTGGTTAAAGATTTAAGAACGGGCTACGAAGAAAGCCGCATAGACGCGGTAATGGATGGAGAAATAGATGGATTTATAGAAGCCTACCTTAAGTGGTGGGCCAACAAACATAAAAATGCTCAAAATTAGCACATGCAATTTGTTTTTGTATCAAAATCTTTTTCCCTATATTTTATTTGCTAAATGGAAAAAGAACTAAAGCTTTACGACCCGGAGAGAGCCTTTAAAAAATGCCCCTATGTAGCCGTTTACGGAACTTTGAAGAAGGGATATTGGAACCATCACTATTTAAAGGATGCCATTTTTGTAGGAGAAGGTATAACCCAAGAAAACTTTGACTTGTTTGATGTTGGCTACCCTATGGCGGTGCCCAACCCTTTGGGTTTACCCCTGAAGGTGGAAGTTTATAAATTAACCTCCCCCGAGCAGTTGGAAAAATTGGATTTCCTTGAAGGATTTCCCTATCACTACAAGAGGATGATTATCGATATAGACCTCTTTGAGGGCGGAAAAAGAAAACCTATAAAGGCGTGGATATATTATGTAACCCACCCAAAGGGCGAAAAGGTAGAAGATATCCGTTATGTGGAAGATGTTGGCCCTTACCTTGAATGGGAAGGTTAAACTTCTTTTAAAGATTAGGGAAGTTTAAATTTTAGTCCCACAAATGCCCCCTTTCCATAACCTTCCTCGGTAGGGTAGAAGATATTTTCCTTACCAAAAAGGGTTTGTTTAACTTCGACCAATTTTAGGTTGGTATGGTTTTCCACCAGACGGATAATTTCTTCGGTGGAATAGAAGGTGGCCGGGCCGTAGAATTTACTGTGGGTTTTTTTCGCCTCGTAAAGTTTACCTAAAAAACTCTCTTTATCTACAAAACCAACCACCAAGGTGCCATTCGTTTTTAAAACCCTTTCAATTTCCTTAAAGGAAAGGATTGGGTCGTCTACAAAACATATTGTGGTTACCATAAGAACCGTTTGGAAAACCTTTGCATGGAAGGGTAATTTTTCGGCTACCCCTCGGACTACTTTAATACCCCTTTTAAGGGCCCTTTTCAACATTTCCATTGAGGGGTCTACCCCTATTTTTATCCCCAACGGGTGGGCAAATATACCGCTACCTACCCCAACTTCGAGGGAAGATTCTTTATTAGCATCCTCCAAAAGGGAAGATAAAAGTTTCAGCTCCGAAAGGAAAAGATTTTTATTTCTTTCGAACCATTGCTCGTAGTAATCGGCATACCTTTCAAAGGGCTCTATTTTGGGCATTAGCTCTATATTGTTTTCCTATGGAAACCGATTTAAGGAAATTGGAAGAAAAGCTCCATTATTGTTTTAAAAAAAAAATTTGCTCCTTCAGGCGTTAACCCATATTTCCTATGCAAAACAAAAGGACCTTAACTACAACTATGAACGTTTGGAGTTCTTAGGTGATTCGGTGGTGAACTTTTTAATAGTTGATATTCTTACTGAAAAATTTACCCGCATGCCGCTAAAAAAATTGGCGGCAGCAAAAGCTTTTTTAATATCTGAAAATTTTTTATCCAAGCTGGCAAAAAAGTGGAATGTTCAAGACTTTATTTACCTAAGCCGTAGTGAAGAAATAAAAGGCCGTCGAAATTCCCCCTCCGTATTGGCCGATGTCTTTGAGGCAATCTGGGCCGCCATATATGTGGACAGCGGTAGAAGTATAGACTTTGTAAAAAGGTTATTCCGTTACCATTTTGAGGAGGAAATTATAGAGGCGGTAAGGCAGGGTCTCTATTTCGACTACAAATCGATACTGCAGGAAATTACCCAATCTATGTTTAAAGAAAAACCATCCTATGAGCTGGTAAAAGCCGAAGGGCCACCCCACGACCAAACCTTTACCGTTGAATGTAAAGTCAAAGAATTTTCTACCCTCGGGGAAGGAAAAACTAAAAAAGAAGCCGAACAGAAGGCGGCCCAAAAAATGGTAGAAGAACACTTTAAGGAAAAGTTACAAAAGAAAACCAAAAAAGGTAAAGATAATCCCCAAAACTCTTAAAGTTTTCCTTTTATAAGAAAATTCCTTTTATAGGTTTTAGGTTGGCTTAACAATTCCTTTTTATGACCACTCTTTCCCTTCCAAGGAGAAAAACAAGAGAAATTTCCGTAGGGTGGGTAAAAATAGGTTCCGACCACCCAATAGTGGTTCAATCAATGACATCGACCAAAACAAGGAACA
Source organism: Aquificota bacterium (assembly GCA_013153315.1). Lineage (GTDB taxonomy): Bacteria > Aquificota > Aquificia > Aquificales > QOAS01 > QOAS01. The sequence goes on along the minus strand of JAADES010000024.1, from coordinate 40,515 downwards.
TAAAAGAAACCTTAAACCAAATAAGGAGACTATACGAAGCCGGTTGTGAAATTGTAAGGGTTGCCGTGCCTACCGAAGAAGATGCCCAAGCCTTAGAAACCATAGTGAAAGAATCCCCCGTACCAATAATTGCCGATATACACTTTAAGGCCTCTTTGGCTCTTGAAGCTATGGATAAAGGTGCCCACGGCATTAGGATAAATCCCGGAAATATAGGAGACGAAAGTCTGGTTAGGGAAATCGTAGAGCATGCAAGGTTAAAAAATGTGGCCATAAGAATAGGGGTAAATAGCGGCTCGCTGGAAAAAGACCTTTTGGAAAAATACGGCCGACCTACCGCCGAAGCTTTGGCCCACAGTGCCCTAAGGTGGAGCGAAAAATTTGAAAAGTGGGGCTTTAAAAACTTTAAAGTTTCCATTAAAGGGAGCGATGTTTTAACCTGCGTTGAAGCTAATAAAATTTTCGCCTCAAAGACGGATATTCCTCTACATATAGGAATTACCGAGGCCGGTTTTGGAGAAAGTGGAGTAATAAAATCCTCCGTAGGTATAGGGATATTGCTTTATTTGGGCATAGGGGACACCCTAAGGGTTTCACTAACCGGTGACCCTGTGGAGGAAATAGAAGTTGCCTACCAAATTTTGGGCTCCCTCGGTTTAAGAAAAAGGGGGGTGGAAATAATATCCTGTCCAACCTGTGGAAGAATAGAAGTAGACCTTCCCAAGGTGGTGAAAGAAGTAAAAGAAAAACTCAAAGGGGTTAAAAAACCTTTAAAAGTAGCCATTATGGGTTGTGTGGTAAACGGCCCCGGTGAGGCTAAAGAGGCCGATATAGGACTTGCCTGCGGTAAGGGTCGGGCTCTGCTATTTCGTAAAGGGGTAGTTATTAAAACCGTCAAAGAGGAAGAGATGGTTCAAACCCTTTTGGAGGAGGTTTTTAAAGAGGTTAGAAGTTAGAAAGATATTTAACTTTTTTAGTAGGGTTAAACAGCTCGGTTCAGCCCGTCATAAACTAAGAACCCAATGGATAAACTAAAAGTAGGCATTAGCGGCATAAATGCAGTAGACAATCCCGGCCCCGGTGTGGGAGTGGCAAAAAGCATAAAAGAATGGAATAAAGATATTTCTATAGTAGGTCTGGCCTATGACACTATGGAGCCGGGCATTTATATGAAGTGGTTAATCGACCGCTCCTACTTGATGCCCTACCCTTCCCAAGGAGCCGACGCTTACATTGAAAGATTGCTCTATATAAAAAACACCTACGGCTTGGACGCAGTAATACCAAACCTTGACGCCGAATTGCCCCTCTATATTGAGTACGCCCAAAAGCTAAAAGACTACGGAATAGCCAATTTTCTTCCAACTAAGGAACAGTTTAGGCTTCGCTCCAAAGAAAAACTGCCCGAAATAGCAGATAAAATAGGGGCAAAATCCCCTAAAACCTTCAGCGTTATAGACTACAAAGGACTGCAGGAAGCCCTTAACGAAGTGGGCTATCCTGCCATGATTAAGGGCTTATTCTACAAAGCTTACAAAGTTTACAACTACGCCGAAGCTGTGGAGAAATTTAACGCCATAGTGGCCGAATGGGGTTATCCCGTTTTGGTTCAGCAAGTGGTCAAGGGTGAGGAGTTAAACCTTGTAGGTGTGGGAGACGGTGAAGGCGGACATTTTGGTTTTTTAAACATAAAAAAACTTTGGATTACCCAACTGGGAAAAATTTGGACGGGCGTAACCATTAAAAACCCCAAAGTTATAGAGGCGGCCCAAAATTTTGTTTCCGAGTTCAAATGGAGGGGCCCCTTCGAGTTGGAATGCATTTATTCCGAAGAGGGAGAGCTTTACCTAATCGAAATAAATCCCCGTTTCCCCGCGTGGGTATATTTTGCAACCGGAGCGGGGATAAATTTACCTGCAAGGCTCCTAATGGCGGCTCTAAATCAAGAACCTCCCAGAGATTGGGAATATCCCGTTGGAAAGCTCTACATTAGATATACCGATGATTTTGTGACCGATATGGAATTTTTCCAAAAAATAGCAACCCTCGGAGAGGTTTAATTTTTCTTTTTTTCCACACTTAGGGCTTTCTTTTAAAAAACCCATAAAAGAACCATAAACTTAAAACCTCTGATGGCTACAAGGTTCATTCCCTTTATGGAACACCGTTTTAAAGCCTACCTTCTTTCGGCCTTTTTAATTATAGGTAGTTTATTTTTGCTCCAGTTCAGGGGAATTAATTGGGGGTTGGATTTCACCGGTGGCTACGTCATCGAAATAGCCCCCTCCCACCCAATACCCGAAAATCAAATTAAAGATTTCCTTAAAAAGGAAGGAATCCAAGGGGTTATAGTTCAGGAAACCAAAGAGGGCCATATTTTGGTTAAGGTGAAATTAGGAGCCCCTATAGAGAAGGTTAAAGAGCTATTAAAAAAACTCGACCCCAAAGCCAAGTTAGTCCGTTTTGAAATGATAGGGGCGGTATTCAGTAAAGAATTGAAGGAAAAGGCCATCTCTGCGGTTATAACGGCCCTAATACTTATTGCTATATATTTAGGTTTTAGGTTCCAACCCCTTTGGGCGATAACCGCCTTGCTGGCGTTATTTCACGATATTATCGTCAGCTTAGGGGCTTATTCGCTAACATACCGAGAGGTAAACCTCGAAGTTATGGGAGCCCTCCTTACCGTTGCCGGTTATTCCGTTACCGATACGGTGGTGGTCTTCGACCGTATTAGGGAAAACTTAAAATTGCGTCCCGCCACCGATTTTTCCAAACTTATTGATATTTCAATAAACGAAACTCTTTCAAGGACTTTAATGACCTCTCTAACCACCTTCGCCGTTGCCGCGGTGCTTTACTTCTTTGGCGGTGAAATGCTGTCCAATATAGCTTTTGCCTTTTTGGTGGGTATTGTGGTAGGAACCTACTCCTCCGTATTTATAGCATCGGCCCTTCTTTTGGATTTGAAAAGATTTAACCTTTTAAAGTTTCCTTTAAAGAAAAAAACAGTTTGAGGTTTTATTTAATCCTTTTCCCCATAAAGTCTTTTAATTTCTTGTTTCAAAGAAGGTTCCAAACCTAACCTTTTTAATCTTTCATCGGGAGAATTCAAAACTTCGTAAATACCTGAAAAGTTCCTTTCGATAATTTTTCTTTCCCTTTGGGGGAGGGTTTTTAATATTTTTTTTTCCCTAAGTCGGCGGTTATAGTTAACCGCCACACGGTGGGCTTCGTCCCTTATTAGCCCAAATATTTGGTAAAGGGATGGATATTCCTTTAAAGGGATTTGGCGACCATCCTCCGTAAAGAGGATTTCGTTTCGTTTTGCCAAAGCAACCACAAAGGTGGGTAGTTTAAACTTCTCTTTTACCTTTAAGGCCACATTAAGCTGTCCTTTTCCCCCGTCGATAAGCCAAATATCGGGAACGGGATATTTACCTTCCTTAATTCTTTTGGCCCTTCGCGATAGAACCTCAAAGAGAGCTTGATAATCGTCTATCCCTTCGACGGTTTTTACTCTATACCTTCTATAACATTTTTTGTTCATAGAACCTTTTTCCCAAACAACACAGGAGCCGACTATAAATTCCCCCAAAAAGTGGGAAATATCAAACCCTTCTATCCTTTCGGGGTAGGGAATTTTTAAAACCCTTTCGAAGGTCGTTTTAACATTTTCTTCCCCATAAGGTTTTTTAATGTTTAGCTCTACCAAGGGTTGAATTTCGGAAGGAATAACCCCTTGGAGGATTACATTTTTACCTCTCCTTTGGGAGAGGTATTTTTCAATATTTTCTTTGTTCTCTACCGCCGAAGGTGGGTAATAAAAAACCTTTTCGGGAATATAGTTAACCGAATAATACCCTAAAAGCCAATCTTCAAATTTTCCCAACTTATCGGGAGGTAAGCTAAATTCTTTGTTTCCGACAAACTTTTTTCCCCTTACAAGGAATAGGTAAATTTTTCCCTCCAAGAAAACCCAAATATCTGCCTCCCTAAAGGGGTAATTGGTTACATTTTGACCCGCGGCGAGGTTTTCCAAAGCGGTTATTTGCTCCTTTAGGAGGGCACATTTTTCAAATTCCAACCTTTGTTTGTAATATTCCAATTTCTCGTAAAGGAGGGGCAAGACTTTACCGACCTCCCCCGAAAGGAAGGCTTTAGCCGCCTCAACCGAAGTTAGGTAGTCATCTTTAGAGATTTTTCCCTTAACGCAGGGGGCGGAACATAACCCTAAGTGGTAGTCCATACATAGTTTTCCCGGTTTGGGCATAGGGTCGCAGGTGCGGAGTTTAAAAAGTTGATGGATAAGCCTTTTAGTCCTCTTAGCCTGATTTACCGAGAAGAAAGGGCCGAAATATTCCCCTTCGATTTCAAAATCTCTAACAATTTTAACGGTGGGAAATTCCTCTTTGGTTATAACCAGCATAGGGTAGCCGCCGCCGTATTTAAAGACTATGTTGAATTTGGGCTTATGAAGGTTTATAAGTTGCCTTTCCAAAAGGAGGGCTTCATATTCATTTTCGGTTAATATCCAACTTAGGGAGGTAGATTGTTTAAAAATTTCCCTCTCCTTGGGGTCGGTAGAAATTGCCCTAAGGTGTTGAAGAAGTCTTTTTTTCAAATTTTTGGCTTTACCTATGTATATATACCTATTGGAGTTTTTGAAAATATAAACCCCACACTTTTGGGGAACTTTTTCTATAATTTCCCTCCAGCGGACGGGAATATCCATTTAATTAAGGAATGTAGAAGGTTGAAAATTGTTTTTTTAATCCCTTTTTTGGAAATTAATAGATTTTCTCCGCAAAAGGAGAATTTCTAAAATCCTTAAGGATGAAACTTTATTTTTTGGGAACCGCCGGAGGAAGGACTGTCACATTTAAAAAAATACGAAACAGCGGGGGAATACTCCTAAAGGATAAAAGCCTAATTCATATAGACCCCGGCCCGGGAGCTTTTGTCTATTTTTTCAATACCCCCTTCGAACCCTGGAAGGATTTAAACGCCGTGGTGCTTTCCCACCTTCACTTAGACCACTCGGCCGACGTTAACACAATATTGGAAAGTGCAACGGAAAGCGGTAGGCGTAAAGGGGTTAAACTTTTTGCCCCCGCCGACGCCTTAAAAGGTGAGCATAGGGTGGTTCTACCTTACATTCAAAGGTTGGTAGAAACCCACACCCTGGAGGAGGAAAAAAGCTTTCAAATTAATGAAATAACTCTTAAAGTTTTACACAAACACACCCACCATAGGGTGGAAGTCTATTCCCTCCTCTTTGAAAACCCCGAAGGGAAAAAGGTTGTATATATTCCCTGCGGAAGGTTTGAGGAATATTGGCTGGAACATCTTCCCCAAGGTGCGGATTTAATGATTTTTAACGCAACCTTTTACAGGAAAAGACCCCATATAGACCACCTTTCGGTGGAAGATGTAATAAAAATCCTCCGAGAGAAGAAACCCAAAAAGGCGGTAATAACCCACTATTCGAAAGAGATGTTATTAAAGAACCCCCTAAAGGTGGCTAAGGAAATTTCTTCCCAAACGGGGGTAGAAACTATAGCCGTCGAAGACCTTAGCGTGGTGGAAGTTTAAAGAAAAAATCATTAATAGAAACTTGAAAAAACCTTCCCCCTTTTGGTAGATTGTTAGAGCAACCAAACAAGAGGTTTTTCGGTTGGCTGAAAAGGTTGTCAAAAATTTTTAAAATAACCTAAAACCCAAAAGGGAGGTTGCTTAAATGGCAGAAAATAAAGGTTTCGACCTCGTTATTAAAGTTGGCGGTGAAGGTGGTGAGGGTGTTATTACCGCGGGAGACTTCCTAACCGAAACCGCCGCAAGGGCAGGCTACTGGGCCGTTAATTACAAATCCTACCCCGCCGAAATTAAAGGTGGATATGCCCAATCTACCGTTAGAATTTCCGACGACAGGGTTTACTCTACCGGCGACAGCTTCGATATCCTCTGTGCTTTCAACGGCGAAGCGGTAGAAAAAAATATGGTATTTCTCAAAAGGGCCAAAGACGAAGCAAAACCCAAAGTTCTCGTTTACGACAGCACCGACTACGAACCCGCCCAAGCTTTGGAAAACGTAATCTATTACCCCGTTCCCCTATCCGAGTTGGCCAAAGATGTTATGAAGGCCTACATTACCAAAAACATCATAGCCTTGGGTGTATTGTCCGAGCTATTCGGAATTCCCGAACAGTCCATTAAGGACGCGATTAAAGCCAAATTTATGAGAAAGGGCGAAAAAATAGTTGAACTAAACTATAAGGCCTTCGACTTGGGACGCCAGTATGTTAGGGAAAACCTCCAAAAGAAAGACCCTTATAAATTCCCCGAACCCAAAACCCCCGAAGACGTTGTAATTATGGAAGGTAACCAGGCCGTTGCCAAAGGTTCCATAGCCGCGGGCGTAGAATTCTATGCAGCCTATCCCATAACCCCCGCAACCACCGTAGGAAACCACATAGTTATGGACTTAATCAAAAGGGGCGGTTGGCTCTATCAGGCGGAAGACGAGATAGCATCCCTCGGTATGGCGTTGGGGGCCTCATTTGCAGGTAAAAAATCTATGACCGCAACATCGGGCCCCGGAATATCCCTAATGAGCGAATTTATTTCCTACGCCGGAATAACCGAGTTGCCCATTGTTATAGTTGACGTTCAAAGGGGAGGCCCCGGAACAGGTATGCCCACCAAACACGAGCAGGCAGACCTCTTCGTGTGTGCTTTCGGCGGACACGGTGATTTCCCCAGGGCTATTTTGGCCGCGACAACCGTTGAAGATAACTTCTACTTGGCGGTAGAGGCATTTAACTTGGCCGAAAAATACCAAATTCCCGTATTCCTCATGACCGACGGAGCTTTGGCTATCCGTTCGGAAGTGTTCCCCACTCCAAAAATAGAGCAAAGACCCGACGGCAAAGTTGTGGTTAAAGGTAATATTCCCTACGGTGTTGATGAAATCGAAGTTATAAACAGGTGGGTTTACAACGCCGAGGAAGATAAAGAAGGAAAATTCCGTTCCCCCACCGGAAGGTTCCTAAGATATAAAACAGACACCCCCACCGGTATAACCCCCATGGGAATACCCGGAGACCCCAACGCCTTGCACGCTATCACCGGTTTGGAAAGAACCGAAAACACCGACCCAAGATTTACCCCCGAAATCCGTGTTAAACAGATGAACAAACGCTTTAGAAAACTCCAAACCCTCCTAAGGGAAGATGCCGACCGCTACTACAAAGACATGAGAATCGACAGCGACAATGCCGACGTTGCTATTATCTCTTGGGGATTGACCGCTTCCATAGCCAGAGAGGCGGCCGAAAGGTTGCGTAAACAAGGCTACACCGTTAACGAGTTCTATCCCAGACTTCTATGGCCCGTTAAAGCCGAGGTATTTGAAGAGTTCGCCTCCAAAGCCAAGAGGGTTATAGTTCCCGAAACAAACTACCACGGACAGTTCGCTTTCATTCTAAGGGCAACAACCAACCTAAAAGACCTAATTTCCTATGTTGCTTACAGAGGTGAGGCCTTCATACCTAAGGAAATAGAAGACTTTGTAAAAATGGCTATAGAAAAAGACATTAAGAAGGGTTGGTTCACACCCTCCGACGTTTACGGAACCGTTGTCGGAGCAATTTAATTCCCTTTTATGGTTTTAAACATTTTTCCCTTCCCCCTTTTTGGGGTTTGTTTTTAACTAAACCTAAAGGAGGTTTCTTTCCATGGCAGTATTGACCGCAAAAGATTATAGAAGTGAAGTAGAACCTACTTGGTGTGCCGGTTGCGGTGACTTCGGTGTTTTGAACGCAACCGCCAGGGCTTTGGCCGAACTTCAAAAAGACCCCGCTAAAGTGGTTGGCGTTTCGGGAATTGGTTGCTCCTCAAGGTTACCCCTATTCTTGAAAGGTTATAATGCCCACACCCTCCACGGAAGGGCTATCACCTTCGCTATCGGTGTAAAAGTTTCCCGCCCCGACCTCGACGTTATAGTGTTCACCGGTGACGGGGATATGTTCTCCATAGGTAGCGGTCACAACCCCCACGTGGCAAGAAGAAACATCGACATAACCATAATAATGATGGACAATAAGGTTTATGGACTAACCAAAAACCAAATCTCCCCCACCTCCAGAGATGGACAGCCCGGTTCGTTAACTCCCTACGGAAATATTGACGGACACGTTAACCCCATAATGTATATGCTTACTTTCGGAGCTACCTACGTTGCCCAAACCTACGCCGGAAACCTAAAACACATGACCAAAATTATTAAAGAGGCCATCCAGCACAAGGGACTATCCTTCGTAAATATCATTTCGCCCTGCCCCACCTTCAACAAGTTTGACAGCTACAAGTATTACAAAAACCACCTCATAGATATTAACGAAGACCTCGGACATACCCAGTTGGACGACTTTAACAAAGCTATGGAAATGGCTATCCACTGGGATGACAACTACAGAGACCCCGAAAATGCCAAAGCCCACATCGGGGTTTACTACAAAGTTGAAAAACCCACCTACCACGATAGGGTTGAAGAAGTTAAAGCCCGCGTCGGTAGGGAAGAAAATATCCAAAACCTCATCGATGTTTGCAAACCCAAAGCAATTTAACCTTTTGTTGTTCTTTTTTATTTCTCCGCCTTTTTGATTTTCCCTTTTAAATCAACATAGATAGGATTGAGTTTGACAACAGAAAACCTCGGTCGTTGAAAGCTATTTTGTTCCCTTTAAAGGTGAAAAATTCTTCGATTATTTCCTTCGGTAGGTTTTTCTTCAAAACCAGTTCCTTATTAACTCCTTCGGTGGTTCTCAATCCCATTATCAGGGTTTCCCTAAGGAGTTCTTCCTCCGATAGGTTTATAACTTCTTCCACCGGCGGGGTTCTTTTATTCCAAGCTTCTATGTAGGTTAGCAGGTTTCTTTTGTTAAACCATCTTTTTTTGGAGTCGAAACTCCAAGCCCCTGCCCCTATTCCTAAGAAGGGTTCCATCTTCCAATAGAGCAGGTTATGTTTGGAACGATATTTTTCTTCTTTTGCAAAGTTAGATATTTCATACCTTTGAAAGCCTATTTTTTTTGTTTCTTCCAAAAGGGTGTAATAAAGAGTTTCTATTTGTTCCTCCTCGGGAAGGTTGAATTTCCCCTCTTCCACCCAACGGTAAAGGGGCGTCTCTTCGTAAACCGTAAGTAGGTAAGCCGAAAGATGAACCACCCCCAAGTCGGAAAGATATTTAAATTCCTCCCTCAGTTGTTGGGGAGTTTGTTGGGGCAGACCCCAAATAAGGTCGACCGAAATATTTTCAAACTCCGCACGGGATAAATTTTTTAGAGTTTCCAAAGAGTGTTTTACCGAGTGCTTTCTTCCCAACTTCTTTAGGTTTTCTTCCAAAAAGCTTTGAACTCCTACCGAAATCCTATTGAAACCTATTTCCCTTAGTTGGATAAATTCTTCTAATCCATAACTTTCGGGGTTTACCTCTATGGTAATTTCTTCCACTTTGGAGAGGTCTAAAATAGACCCCAAACGGGAGAAAAAATCTTTGTAAACTTTTGGAGGAACTACCGAGGGTGTTCCCCCACCAAAGTAGATGGTTTTTATGTTTAGCGTGTAAAGGGAAGCGTAATATTCCAATTCCTTCAGTAGGGCTTCAAAATAGCTTTCGAAGGAAACCTTCCATTGGGTTATAGAAAAAAAATCGCAATAGGGACATTTTTGATTGCAAAAGGGAATATGGATATATAGACCTTTCATGTAGGGGTTTCAAATTTAGCTTCCAAAGCCGCGGCACACCATGGCTTTATACACCTGCCGAGCTTTAAAAAAGGTTTTTAGCGTAAGGGTGCCGAGCATATAACCGAAAATTTTGTAAGTTCGTAGGTTAAATTTAGGCTCAAAGCCCCTTAGTTGGGCCGCTTTTTTCATTTTTTCATACTCTTCCTTTATGGAGGATATATAACGGTAGGATAAAAACACCATCAGGGTAAATTTTTTGGGAACTTTAAAACTTTCCAAGGTTCTTATAAGGGTGGTAATTCCCAAAGGCAGAACCAAGCTAAAGGTTAACAATAAAATTGTGTTGGATTTCAAAAATATTACCAACGCGGTGGTTAGGTTATTCTTAAAATCCAACAGAAGGAGACTAACAACAATAAAAACGGTGAAGGTATTTGCGTAAATTAAACCTTTTAGGAATTTAAGGGGTGTCTTTAAAACAAAAAACAGCAAAAGGCTACCTAACATAGCCAAAAAAAGCAGTTTTATAGAATGTATAGGGTAAATAATCAAAGAAAGAAAAACAAAACTAATCAACCTTATTTTTGCCGCGTCGAGCATAGATAAATTCTAAGATACCGAAAATTCCCAATATCCACCCTATACCGCAAAAGACCTTAGCCCACGGGAAGGCGGTTTCTTTGTTCACTATTTGGCGGATTTTTTGCAGCTCTTCCTGCTCGTTGGAAGTTTGACCGTTTTCCACCGCCCGGGCTGTATTTTTTTGTTCTACCTTGGTTAGGGCATTGTTTCCACCAACCTTAAAGGTAAAGATTTCCTTTTTCCCGTCGGCGGTGTAAAGTATCAATTGAATTTTCTCAACGTTGGAAGAAACTTTTATGCTTTCAGTTCCTAAGTTGGTGGTAGTTATATTTTCTTGCGAAGGGGTAGTTTTTTCTTTCCCTTGGGTGGTTGTTGTTTGGGAACTATTTTCCTCCAGTTGGTAGGTGGTTACCGCTTTATGTCCCAAACCCGAATAAAGGACAATTTTCAACTCTTTAACCCCTTGGGGTGGAGTAAATTCAAAAAATCCGTTGCCGTCGGTTTTGCCCGTCAAAAGAAGTTTCCCGCTAAGAGCATCGTAAACCTCAACTTGGGAATTTTTAGCCGGTGTTCCATCGGAGAAGTAGCCGTAAACATCTATTTTTCCGTTTTGTTCGGTGGCAAATATGCTGACTTTGTGGGCAAAAGCCACGGTGGAAAGTAGTAAAAAAACAACCGCAAAAGTTTTTTTCATTTTTAATCCTCCAAGAATTGGGGATAGGTTTTTTTAAGGAACTTAAGAAGGAAGATGTAAATAATTCCTTCGACGGTAGCTATGGGAATATGGATAAGGAAAATTAATTCGGCGTCCTTTATAAATTTTTCTCCCGCCAAGGCCAATTCTATAGCAACCAAAAGGCCGGCCCCTAAAATTGCTACGAAGGCACTTAAAAAAGCTCCCGCATAAAATTTCCAACCCTCGGTTTTTATCCAGTCTTTGAATAGATAGTGGGCTATAACGGCGGGGAATGCCATGTTGAAGGTGTTGACCCCCAAAACCATTAGCCCCCCGAATTGAAATAGGAGGGCCTGGAAAAGTAAACCAATCAGTATTGTTGGAAAGGCCGCCCAACCGAGGATTAAGCCTATAAACCCGTTGAACAATAGGTGGGCGCTACCTACCCCTATTGGAACGTGGATTAAGGAGGCCACAAAAAAGAGGGAGGTTAACAAGGCGGCCAAGACTAACTTTTCCCCTTCCAATTTTCTCAAACCTATGGCCGTTCCTATGAGTGTTAGACCCCAACCTGTGACTATTTCCCAAGTGGGCAAAACCCCTTCGGAGATATGCATTTAGTTAACCCCCTTTGGCTTGGGATAGGCATATATCCATAAAACCGCGTCCAGTTCTAAGGGATATTCCTTTCCATCTTGGGGGTTTTTGTAAGTTCCCCCATCGGTTATAGCAGAAAATCCCCACCAACCCGACCAAGGGATGGTATAAACAAAGTAACCGTTGGAGTCGGTTTTTACCACTTGAGTTATAAGGGTGTCGTTGGGATATTTAACATGTTTGTCGTTGTAATATTCGATTTCCACCCTAACGTTGGGGGCGGGCTTGCCGTCTATTAGAACTTGCCCTTTAAAGGTATTTCCTTCCCATAGACCAAAGGGACGGGTTAAAGGGACTATTTCCACCTTTAGCCCTATGGGCTGCTGCCAACCTTCCTCCAATCCGAAGGTATCAACATAAACCTTTGCTATTTGTTGTATAAATTGCTCTTCCGCCGGCTCAAAGTAGGGTTTTTGCTCCACAAAGAATTGGTAAACCCCCGGACGGAAGACGGTGAAGGTAGTTTCATATTTTTCCACTTTTATGTTACTACCAGGGAGGGCGGGCACATACTTCTTTTTCCAGTGGAGGGGATAGATTTTTCCACCTATAAAAGCCCCACTTTTCTCTATTTGGTAGTGCATTGTGGGCCCCCCTTCGGCCGGGTGGGTAAATTCAGTCCAAAGGTGGATTTGTCTAGAGTGTTCTTTTACATCGGAGTCGGGTAGGAGCACCAAAAAGTGGGCTAAAGCTAAACCTTTTGTTGCAAAAAGCCCCAAACCTACGGTTAGAACCTTTGGTAGGGAAGGAGTCCTAAACTTCATAACTGGGTGAGATTTTATCTCATTAGGAACTATATTCGGAAAGGTTTATAAAGGAAGAAAAATCAAGGAAGCAACTGCTCTTTGTTTATCCTATAGCATGCATGGATAAAGCTTCGGCTAAAAATAAGCCAACCTTTGTTGAAAAAGGCCTTCTAATAATAGGGCTGGGGTTTATGGGCGGTTCGTTGGCAAAGGGGCTTCGAAAGCAAGGTTTTGATAAACCAATCTACGGTTTGGATATCAATCCCCAAGCCATTAAAAAGGGTATAGAACTGGGGGTTATAAACCAAGGCTGGGACAATTATGAAAAAGTCCCTTGGGAGGAGATAGATTTTGTTATTTTGGCGTCCCCCGTGGGCACCTTTGAAAAAATAGCCCAAAAGTTGAAGGATAAAATTACTCCCCAAACCACGGTCAGCGATTTAGGTAGCACCAAAAGGTTGGTTTACCGTATGGAGGAAATATTAGGCCCTCGCTTTGTTGGGGCCCACCCTATAGCGGGAACCGAAAAAAGTGGAGTTGAATATTCAATAGACAACCTCTACGAGGGTAAAAAACTAATTATTACCCCCACATCGGAAACAGATAAAAACCACCTCCAAAGGGTTGTAAACCTTTGGAAATTCCTAAAAACGGAAATAGAATTTATGAGCCCCGAACTGCACGATTATATTTTCGGGGTTGTTTCGCATCTTCCCCACGCGGTAGCCTTCGCACTGGTGGATACACTAAGGGCTATGTCCAACGAAAAAATAGACCTTTTCAAATACCCCGGCGCGGGATTTAAGGACTTTACCCGAATAGCCGCCTCCGACCCTGTAATGTGGAGGGATATATTTATAGCAAACAAGGACAATATGCTAAAGGCTATAGACCACTTTAAAAGGTCTTTAGAAACATTGGAAAACCTAATAAAGGAAGAAAAAATAGAGGAACTAAAAGAGTATCTAAATGAAATAAGTATCCTTCGGAGGAATCTCGATTGAGCTTTATTTAAACACTCTAAAAGAGTTATTCAATTTTTCCGCTATCCAAAGGTCAAAGAGGTCTATGGTGGGCAAGGTTAAAAATACCCTGTATTTGCTATCTTTATTTTTATCCTTTCCGTAGTAGGCTAAAGACATCCTTCCGAACCCTACAAGGTCAAAAATTTCCTTGGTTCGACGAATAAAATCTTTGGCCCCTGCGGGGAGTTTTTTGTAGTCCATAGGCACCCGTGGCTGTCCCCTTTGGTGGAAAAATTCGGTGGTAATACCCACACTTTCCACATAGTTGTAAAGCCTGTCCAAACCTTTCTTTCTAAAGAAGGCTATCAGCAGTTCTGCGGCGGGCACGTTTAATATTAGTGTTCCCTCGCCCCACTTCTTTTTAATGTGTCTGATTTCCACCAGAATGTAGGCTCTACCGTCCCTTTCCTCCACCTTGGCAAAAATCGAAGTATCCTTGGGAAGTTCCTCTAAAACTTCCTCGACTGTATATTCCTCATCTTCGTAGGTAAAAGCCTCTCCTTTTTTTCTTAAACCTTCTTCCTGCAATAGGTAGGTTAATTTTCCCTTGTGCCAAACCAAAAGGAGGTCGAAACCCCAATCCCTCAAAGAACGGAGTTCAAATTCTCTTTCCTTTTCGGGGTTTCCTATTTTTTCAAAAACCAAAGTCCTTTCGGCGTGTTTTAGTTTAGCTTCTAAGTTTTCCCAACTTGCCATAAAAAAAGAAATTAGTTCTACTGTTGGAATATATAGAGACCTTTCCAAAAGCCCCAAACGGTGGGATAGAAGTTTCCGAAAATATCCCAGGAGGCCATTAGCTCTTCGGGGGTGGCAATAAAAAGCATCGGTTGCTCTTTGTAGATTATTTGAAATGCTTGTTTATATAGTTTTTTCCTCTCGGTGGCATTTAGGGTTAGAGCCGCCTTATCAAAAAGTTGGTCAACCTTGGCCTCCCAAGCGGTGGAAGGTTTTTTCTGCAAAGGATACCACATATGGAGACTGCCCCAACTGCACCAAACGTTCCGCCCGAAGTGGGGGTCTACCGAGCCGGTTAACCCTATAATTACCGCCTCCCAACCGTAGGGCGGGGTGGTAAGAAGCCTAACTAGGTTATTAAAGTCCAAAGGTTGGAAATGAACCTTTATACCAATCCTTTCAAGGTCTTGTTTTATTATGTCCCCGATAGCTTCCCTCTCTTTATTCCCCGCGTTGGTTAGGAGGATTATTTCCAGCTTGTGGCCCTCTTTATCTTCCAATATTCCATCCCCGTCGCGGTCCTTAAAACCTATTTGTTCCAACAGTTGTTTTGCCTTTTTAAGGTTGTAATCTATAGGAGGAAAAAGTTTCGGGTCATAAATCCATTTGTTGGCAGGTGAAACGGGCCCATACAGAGGTTGGGCTAAACCGTTATAAACTAGATTAACTATACCTTGGCGGTCTATAGCGTGGGAAATAGCCCAACGAAAGAGCGGGTTCCTAAACCATTTAATTTTGTATTTAGGTATATCGGCGTTGGGATTTTGGTTGAAGACCAGAAAGGTTAAAGAGGGTGTTGCTCCTAAATCGTAAATTTTAATCGGTTTATCCTTTGCCTGAATAAATAGTGTCAGCAGTTGAGAGGCTCCCACACCCATAATTTGGATTTGTCCCGTTAAGAATTTCATAAGGGCGGTGTCGGGGTCGGGAATTATTAAACCGATTTTTTTCCTTATATAGGGGAGTTGAACACCCCTTTTGTCCTTTTCGTAATAGTAGGGGTTGGCCTCCCAGACAACCCTTTCGCCCTTTATATATTCTTTCAGCCTATAGGGGCCCGTTCCTACAATATCCTTCGGTGGGGTGTTTATATTCCAAGCACTTAAAAAGGTTCCTTCCTTTACATACTTTTCCAATTTGTGTTTGGGTAAAATTGGCACCGTCAAGGTTCTTAAAAAAGGTGCAAAGGTTTCGGGTAAAACAAACTTAACGGTGTAATTGTCTATTTTTTCAACCTTAAAAGGTTTTCCGTTTACAAGAAGGGTATCCCTTACGGGGGTGGGGATTTGGGGATTAAAGTAGACATCTCGAAAAGTAAAAACTACATCGTCGGCCGTAAAGGGGTGTCCGTCGTTGAATTTGACCCCCTTCCGTAGGTGGAATATCCAAACCTTTCCGTCGGGGGAATGTTCCCAATCGGTTGCCAAATCTGGTTCTACCTTTAGGGTTTTGGGGTCAATTTTTACCAAACCGCTGAATATGTCCCCTATAATCGCGGAAGAAGAGGTTTCCTGAACCAAGGCGGGGTTTAAGGTTTTTGCATCTCCCGCCAACCTAACCACCAAAGGTTTTTCCGAAGGTTTACCCTCCAAAGGTTGGTCGGGTAAATTAACCCTCTGAAAGTGAACTTTTAAATCTTTCCCTATTTGAGGGCTACGGAGCAAATAGAAAGGAATAAAAGCCAACAAAGAAATAACTACACCGAGCAAAAAAAACCAACGCGAGGACATAAACAAAACATTTTTCCAGCAAAAGGGTTATTAAATACCTTTCCTAAGAATGTTTTAATAACCTTTGGAAACAACCAATAGTTTATGAAGGAAAATATTATTTCCCCTTTTTGGAAGTTAAAATTTTAAAAGCGTTAAGACCTATAAAAATCTTTTGGAGGTTAAAAATGGCAGGGCATAGCCACTGGGCGCAAATAAAACATAAAAAAGCAAAAGTAGACGCACAAAAAGGAAAACTTTTCTCCAAACTGGCAAAGGAGATAATGATAGCGGCCCGTTTGGGAGGCCCCAATCCCGACCACAACCCTAGGTTGAGACAGGCAATAGAAAGGGCCAAAAAGGCAAAAATGCCTTCCGAAAAAATCGAATACGCAATTAAAAAGGGAGCTGGTCTAATAGAGGGCGAAGCTATCGAAGAGGTTGTCTATGAAGGCTACGGCCCCGGCGGTGTCGCCATAATGGTGGTAGCCCAAACAGACAACAAAAACAGAACAGTAGCCGAAATTAGAAACATATTTAACAAACACGGAGGTAAATTGGGAACCAGCGGAAGCGTTGCCTTCCTCTTCGAAAGGAAAGGTGTTATAGAAGTTCCCGCCGAAAATATTGGCGAAGAAGAAATATTGGAAAAAGCGATAGAGGCGGGAGCCGAAGACGTTGTTCCCGGTGAGGAGGTTCATATTATCTACACCCTAGATTCCGACCTTTATAAGGTAAAAGAAGAGTTGGAAAAGTTGGGCGTTCCCGTAGAAAAGGCCGAAATAAGCTTCATTCCCACCACAACGGTAAAAATAGAGAACCCCGAAGAGGCCCAAAAACTTTTAAAACTTCTCGAGGCTTTGGAAGACCACGATGACGTTTCCCAAGTTATCTCCAATTTCGATATACCCCAAGAGGTTATGGCCAAAATTTCCTAAATTGTTTAGCCTTAAACTAACCCTTTCATGGTTTTTTATATTCTTTCCCTCGTTTGGTGTTTTCTGCTTGACCAATTTTCCAAGTTTTGGCTTGAAAATCTTTTAAAGAACCGCATTGTGGAAATAACCGATTTTTTTAGCCTCGTTTTGGTTTACAACAAAGGGTTTGCTTTCGGTTTAGGTCAAAATTGGGAAGGTTTCCTGAAAGAGGTTCTATATATCTTTTTTCCGCTATTGGTTATTATGGCCACTTTTTTTTATGCCTTACGGGGGAAAAACAAATTTGTTCCTGTAGCTTTGGGAATGATAGCGGGCGGCGGATTGGGCAACCTTTGGGATAGAATATTTCTTCACCAAGTTAGGGATTTTTTTGATTTTCATATAGGAAATTGGCACTATCCCGCCTTCAATGTGGCCGACATCTGCGTTAGCGTGGGTATCTCTATTTTGCTGTTACATTTTTTATTGAAACATGAAGATAGGAGCGATAATCCAAGCCCGTAGCGGTTCCAGCCGTTTACCAAAGAAAGTTTTAAAACCGCTTCCTTACGGTTCGGATATTACCGTCCTCCAACAGGTTATTAGAAGGGTTAAACGTTCCCTTTCTTTGGATGAAATAATTGTGGCAACAACCACCAAAAGCCAAGACGATGCTATAGTCCATATTGCGGAAAAGGAAAAGGTAAAAACCTTCCGAGGGGATGAAAAAGATGTCCTTTCTAGGTATTACTTTGCTGCCAAAGAACACAATTTGGACGTAATTGTTAGAATAACCTCCGATTGTCCCTGTATAGACCCCCGAGTGGTGGATAGGGTAATTTTTACCCACCTTAAGGAGGAGGCCGATTATACCTCCAACACTTTAAAAAGAACCTACCCCCACGGTTTGGATGTGGAGGTTATTAGCTTCAAGGCTCTGGAAGAGGCCTTTTGTAAGGCAGCCCAACCCTTTGAAAGGGAGCATGTTTGCCCCTATATCCACACCACCAACAGAGAAAAATTTAAATTGGTCAATGTAGAAGCCCCACCCCACCTAAGGGCTCCCGATATAAGGATTACCCTCGATACGGAGGAAGATTATGCCCTCCTGTGTGCGGTCTTTGACTATTTATATCCAGAAACCCCCTTTTTCGGAGCCGAAGAAATTGTTAACCTCTTTAGGGAGAAACCTTGGTTGAAATTAATAAACCGCAAGGTGGTTCAAAAGAAAACCTTCCTTTCCAAGGAAGAAGAATTAAAGGAAGCCTTAAAGGTTTTAAATTTACAAGAGCTTTTTAGGGCCAAAGAGATTATAGAAAAACATCTGAAGGAAAAAGAAGATAAGAACTAAGCGAGGTTGATATTAACGGAATTAATATCCACAGTGGGGATGTAGGTTCCCGTTTCGTTATTTATTGTTGCGTTAAAAGCGTTTAATACGGCCTGCAATATATCTGAAGCCCTATCGAAGCCGAAGCTGAGGGTGTTGTATAGCTCATAATAACCTTCGTCTAAATATTTTTGGGGTTCTGTGTCGCTTTCCAATTTGTTGAGGTAAGTATCGGCCTGCGAGGCATAAGAAGCAGACTGCGAGGAGAATTGATTAATAACGTTCTGAACGCCCTCTATAAAGGTTTGAGGGTCTTGCTCTGCTAAGGAGGCGGCCTGCTCGCGTAGAGATTCTATTTGAGCGTTCATTTGCTCTACTGCTTGGTCGTAGGCGTCGGCCTGTTGGAAGAGAGATAGGATTTCGTTGGCCTCTTGATATTGGGATACCGCCTCGTTGAAGGCCTCTTCGTCGAAGTTTCCATTTTCATCTACATAATCTTGGTAGTTAGGAACGGTAGAAGCCAATTGCTCAAGTTCGTCCATTGTCCAGTTATCGCCCAGCAATGCGGCCGCCCTTTGGTTTGCCTCTTCGCGGAGGTTAGTAGCCAATTCTTGGTATTGGGCTATTTGGTCTTGAAGTTGGGCTATGGAGTTGGATATCTGCTCTATGGCATCTTTGTAGGAATCCAAGGCATCACTGTAACCGTTAATTACACTCAAAGCGGCATCTTGCAGTTGTAAAACAACATCGGCAGCCTGCTGTTTCATTTGAAGGGCGGCGGTTACATAGGCAAATTCAACATCGTCGCTAACGGTTATGGTTTTGGATTCATTTACGGGTGTGTAATTCAAATCTGTGGTGGAAACATTTTGAACTACGGGAGTGTTCAAAGTTTCTCCCGTGGGCAGAGTCACTGTATCTTGAGTAAAGGTAATAGTTTCTTCTTTAGTTTCACCCAATACAGGAATTTTAAAGGTTTGCTGCTGTCCGGTGCTTTCGTTTACTACGGTAACGGTTTCGTAGCCTATTACGTTAAGTAGGGGGAATTTAGCTTCGTTGGGTTCATTTAGATTTTCCGATACAGTTTTGTAAGTATCTAAAACCGCCTGCATATTATCGGCGGAAACTTTAAAGGCTGTTCCCAATATTTCGTAAAGTTGGGCATAACCTTCGTCCAAATATTTTTGAGGCTCGCTATCGCTTGCAGCTTTGGAAGCGTAGCTTTGAGCTTGGGATAGATAGCTGTTAGCTTGGCTTACATATTGGTTTATAACCGAAGTTAAACCGTTTTCAAAGGTGTCTTGGGCTTCTTGGGCGAGCTGTTTAGCTTGCTCTTGAAGTTGGGCCGCTTGGTCTCTTAGCTGCTGAACTGTCTGGTCGTAAGCGTCGGCCTGTTGGAATAGAGATAGGATTTCGTTGGCCTCTTGATATTGGGATACCGCTTCATTGAAGGCGGCTTCGTCAAAATTGCCGTTTTCATCTATGTAGTCTTGGTAGTTAGGAACGGTAGAAGCCAATTGTTCAAGTTCGTCCATTGTCCAATCGTCACCCAACAAAGCTGCCGCCCTTTGGTTCGCCTCGTCCCTTAGTTCAGCCGCTTTATTTTCATATTCGTCGGCCTGTTGGAGTAAGTTTTCAGCGTTTTCTTTAAGCTCTTCAATAGCTTTGGCATATTGGATTAAAGCGTTGGAATAACCTTCTATGGCCTGAAGGGCCCCATCTTGAATTTGGAGGGCTGAATCTACGCCCTGTTGAATCATCTGAAGGGATGCTTTTACATACTCGAAGGACTGTAGGTCGTTTACTACGATAGTCTCGCTAACTTCGGTTTGGTCGGCCGACGGAACCTCTTTAGAGGCCGATGCGGGAACGGCCATAACAACTTTGTCGCCGTTGGGAAGGGTCACTTCAAATTTACCAAAACTTAGAGTCGCTTCTCCCGCCTCACCCAAGATGGGAATTTTAAAGGTTGCACTTTGGTCTGTTCCTTCTAAAACTACCGTAACGGTTTTATAACCTGTGATATTTAGCAAGGGAAATTTAACTGTATTTTGAACTTCCCATTGGGCGGATAAATCTTCCGCATCCTCTACCGGGCTCTCTAAAATAGCTTGACTAATAGCATCGTTGGGTAGTTGTATTTGCGTGGTGGATGTTGTTTGCTCTGTATCCAAAGTAACGGTATTAAAGGAATCCAATAGGTCTTGGAAAAGGATATCGGGATTAGTTTGGGTTGTGGAGGTTGTAGAAGTTGTGGAGGTGGTATTTAAAGTAACATTTGTGATAGCCATTTTTATTTACCTCCTGCGGAAAATAAATTAAACAAAAATCCTTTTTGTGTAAATGACATTCAATTATTTCAAGTAGAGATTGAATATCAAAACAACTTAAAAAGGAGAGTTTTAAGAGGAAAGCTTAAAAGGTTAAGAATTGCTATAATTACCTTTTTCGGTTTTTTGACAGAAGAAATCCCTAAGGAGGAAGTAAAATGACTACAACTCTAAAGAAGGTTACCCCCGGAAAGATAAAGGTTATGACATTACACGTTAAAAACCTTTACAGGGCTTTGGACAACTACTACCAAAAAGGATTTTATCTAGAAAAAGATTTGTGTGCCTCGGTAGGGTTGACTTTAAAAACTTTAAAAAGACTGCAGGCGGCGGTTGCTGAATTAGAAAATCTATTGGCTACGGCTAAAAATCTCCCCGAGGAGCTAATAAAAGAAGCCCAAACAGTTTTGGAAGATGCTAAAAAAAGCATAGAAAAGGGTTTGGAAGTAAAAAAACGCCTAAAAGAGTTTGAAGCCGCCACCAACGTATATAAAAAGAACCCTTCCGAAGAAAATAAACAGAGGGTTGAAAAGGCTATCGAAGCTCTAAAATACCCAACCGAAGGAAATAAAACCCTTTGGGATTACGTTCAAAACTGCAACCCCTGGAAAAAATATCTCCAAAAGAGAATTCCCGATTTGGTTAAATAAAAACAACCTTTTTCATTTCTTTTTTAACCATTAACTCTCTCCTAACCGTTAACCCAGTTGTAAAATATTCTCCAAGATTACAATTAATAATTGTGTATAACGCTAAGGTAAAATTAAAACCTATGTCCCAAAAAGGTAAAAAAGATAACACACAGGAATATACCGCCGAAGCGATAAAGGTAGTCTCGGGATTGGAACACGTAAGACTTAGGCCCGCCATGTATATCGGAGATACGGGCGAAAGGGGAATGCACCACCTCCTATGGGAAATCCTCGATAACGCGGTAGACGAGGCTATGGCGGGCTATGCGAAAAACATAACCGTAGTGCTACATCCCGACAACTCGGCCACTGTGGAAGATGATGGTAGGGGTATCCCTGTAGATATACATCCCAAAGTGGGTAAACCCACTTTGGAGGTTGTTTTCACCGTTTTGGGTGCGGGCGGTAAGTTTGAAAAGAAAGCTTATAAATACTCGGGCGGTTTGCACGGTGTAGGTGCTTCGGTCGTTAATGCCTTGTCCGAATGGCTGGTTGTGGAAGTTTACCGCGATGGAAAAATTTACCGCCAAGAATACCGCCGCGGAAAGCCTATCACCCCCGTGGAAGTTATAGGAAAAACCAAAAAAAGGGGAACCAAAGTAACCTTTAAACCTGACCCGGAAATATTCGGAAACAAAAAATTTAAGTTCGATATAGTAGAACGTCGTATAAGGGAATTGGCCTATTTAAATCCCGGCGTTAGGTTCCGTTTAATAGACGAACGCCTTAATAAGGAAGTTGAATATAAATTTGACCGCGGAATAGAGGAACTGGTTCGCCATTTGGCCGAAATTAAAGAGCCCCTTTTTGACCGTGTCATAAGAATTCAAGGCGAAAAAGATAACGTATTGGTGGATATTGCCTTTCAATACGTTAAAGATTACCGCGAGCTTATAGAAAGCTTCGTTAACAATATCAAAACCGTTGACGGGGGAACCCACGTAAGCGGATTTAGGGCGGGTCTGACCAAGGCCGTCAACCGTATGG
Organism: Aquificota bacterium; assembly: GCA_013153315.1. GTDB lineage: Bacteria > Aquificota > Aquificia > Aquificales > QOAS01 > QOAS01. The sequence continues at coordinate 18,379 of JAADES010000024.1, read as the reverse complement.
TGGACAGCCTGAAACTTACCAAGGAGCTAAAGGAAAGTTTCACCGGTGAAGACCTCCGCGAAGGTCTGGTGGCTGTGGTTTCGGTAAAAGTTCCCAACCCCCAATTTGAAGGCCAAACCAAAGGAAAGCTGGGCAACCCCGAGGTAAAGCGTATAGTGGAAAGCATTGTTTACGATTACCTTGTTAAATTCTTCGACAAGCACAGGGACATACTCCGTGCCATAGTGGAGAAAGCCATAGAGGCCGCTTTAGCGAGAAAGGCCGCCCAAAAAGCCAAAGAACTGGTTAGAAGAAAATCCCCCCTTGAAGATACCACCCTTCCCGGAAAACTTGCCGACTGCTCGGAAAAAGACCCCTCCAAATGCGAGCTATTTCTAGTTGAGGGAGATAGCGCGGGCGGTAGTGCAAAACAAGGCCGAGACCGCCGAACCCAGGCAATATTACCCCTTCGGGGAAAAATCATTAACGTTGAAAAGGTTAGGGTCGACAAAGTATTGGCCAACGAGGAGATTAAGGCGATAACTTCGGCTTTGGGCTGCGGTATAGGCGACGCTATAAATTTGAAGAACCTAAGGTATCACAAAGTAATCATAATGACCGACGCCGACACCGACGGTTCTCACATAAGAACGCTGTTGCTAACCTTTTTCTTCCGCTTTATGAGACCGCTAATAGAGCAAGGCCACGTTTATATAGCCCTACCGCCCCTTTACCGCGTTAGAAAAGGCAAAAAAGATTTCTACATCAAAGACGATGAAGAGCTGGAAAAATTCCTAAAAGAGGAAGTTATTTTCAAAAGCGGAAAACTCAAAATGGCCGACGGTAGGGAATTAAAGGAAAACCAACTTTTGGCTTTCGTAAACAAAGCCCAAGAGTTGGAAGAGGCCTATAAAGCCCTTCTAACCAAAATCCCCAACGAGGAAGTATTAAACGCCCTCCTAAAAACGGGTTTAAAGGTGGAAGATTTGCCCAACCTCCAAAAGGTTGAAAAGGTTGCCAACCTTCTAAAGGAAATTTTGGGAAGTCACTACCTCGTAAAGGTGGAAAAAGAGGAGGATAAAGACCTTTACCGCATAGTAATAATGGACAATGACACCTACGATGTTTATACCATCGACTACAACCTATTGGACAGTTATTCCTACGAGCTCCTAACCGAGGAAGGAAAAAATATAAAATTCCCCCTTATTTTTGAGGTGGGTAATAAAGCGGTGGAAATAGAGCACTTCGGGGAAATCCGCGACAAAATTTTAAACACCGCCAAATCCACCTTGGAAATCCAACGCTACAAAGGTTTGGGAGAAATGAACCCCGAGCAACTTTGGGAGACCACAATGAACCCCAAAACCCGCCGCCTTATGCAGGTCTGCTTAGAGGACGCGGCCCAAGCCGACGAGGTCTTCTCCATTCTAATGGGCGAGCAGGTGGAGCCCCGCAGGCAGTTTATTGCAAAATACGCAAAAGAGGTTAGAAACTTGGACATTTAAAGCGTTAATCCCTATAGCGTTAACACATGCTTAAAAGCATGTGTGCTATTGTTAAGCGTTAACCCCATTTTAAGGGGTTAACGGTTAGGAGAGGGTTAATGGTTAAAGAAAACTACGCGGGTTGGGAATAACCCTTACATACTTATATCGGTTTCTTATTTCCTTTAAAACTTTTACGGCTTTTTTAAAAACCTCCCTATCCACCTTTGCGGGAATTTTTACCAAAACCTGATAGCGGTATTTTTCCCTCAATTTAAATATGGGGGCTTTGGAATATAAAACCTCTATTTCCTTGTAAGGTAAGAGGGCCGTTTTAATTTCCCTGTAAATCTCTTTTGCCAAATCTTCTTTATCTTCTTTTAGGTTAATTGCCACCAAGTAGAGCCACGAGAAGGGGGGAAGTTGTAATAATTCCCTCATCTGGAGCTCATTTTTATAGAATTCCGATTTGTCCCCTTGGAGGGCCTTTATTATGTCCTCCTCCATATGGTTGGAGTGGACAAAAAATAAACCTTCGGAGGGGTTTTTTAAAAGTAAGGCCGCCTTTGTAAGGTAATCCAAAAACTCTTCCCTTCGGCGGAAATCGGGGCTGGAAAGCAAAGTGTCGGCAAATAGTATTAATACATTGTCAAATTCTCTATCCCAAAAAAGGTTGGGCGAAGTTCCATAAAAAACCCTTTCTTCGGGAAGGTAAAAACTTACTACCTCCTTTACCCGCTCTATCCCGAAACCTTCCCTTTTGAGGGGACTACCGCAATGGGGGCACTCCTTAGGTTTGGTTTTATAACCGCACAAAGGACATTGGGCTATCTGCCTATCTTCGGTAAGGGTTAAAAATACCTCGCAACGGGGACATTCAATAAAGACCTGACAGCGGGAACAATAGAGGTTGGAATAACCCTTTTTGGGAACCAATACTAAAGTTTCCCCTTCCAAGGAACGTAATCGGCTTATAAAACCGTTATCCTTTAGGGGGTTTTTCCCTTCATAAATTTCTACCTTGGGAAAGTTTTGGGCTTCTTTTACCTCAAAAAGGTTTCTTTTCAAATAGATTTCCACCGAGGGGGGTTGGGAGAATAATACCAACGCCGAACGGGTATATTTGGCAAGCTCAAAAATAAGCTTTTTCATATTAAAGTAGGGGTGGCGTTGGAGCTTGTAGAAGGGCGAACTTTCGTCATCGGCAATTATTAACCCCAAGTTGGATATTGGGGCAAATATCCATTTGGGGGTGGTCAAAAAAATTTTAGGAAAACCTTTGTTGGCGGTGTAAAACCAATTTTTTAACCTTTCTTTGGTGGGTAGGTTATCGTTAAAAACCACCACACGGTCGCCGAATATTTCCATAAACCTGTGGTGGTAAACCTTTAAAAGCTCCAAGGTGGGAACAACTATCAAAACATCTTTAGAGTTTTTTAAAGCCCACTCGGAGAAACTTAGGGCTTTTTCCAACCTTTGGTTGGTCTTTAAATTTTCAAAAAGCCCCCTTTGGGGGGGGTCTTGGGCTTTTAGGACACCCTGCCTAAAAATAGCCGAAGGCTTTATATCGGCAACGGTATAAACCACCTTTTCAATAATTCCCTTTTTCTCCAACAGTCGCAAGGTAGCCGAGCTAACGCCGGCTACCTTTATTTCATCTTGGGAAACTTCTATAAAGGTTTCCAACAACTCAAACAGTTTTTTTATTTCTTCCAACCTCTTTTGGGAACGAATTTTTTTTAGTTTTTCCCACGCAAGGGAAGGTTTTAAAACCAACCTATAGCGGTATTCTTCAAATTTGGGGGCCACCCAACGGGTCTCGATTTTTATTAAATGTTTTTCCTTCAAAAGTTGGATAAGTTTTTTATCTACCTTTTTGGTAAGTTTTTCCAATTCCATTTTTCCCTTTTTCCGTAGAAGTTCAAAAACTTCCTTCAGAGAGGGGGGTAAACCGACGGGGTTTTTGTCTGTGGCCACCACAAAGGTTTCCTGATACCAATCCAACTCGGAAGGGATAAGCTTAAATAGAGCCTCCCCGAGGGTGGTAAGATGCTCCAAAAGGTGGTTTTTTAAAAGCTCAACCGCCAAAGGGTTTATAACGGGGTGGCTGTCGGGAAAGCTATCCACCATGGGAAGGGATGCGTCAAAAGGCATAAGCAGGCTTTTAACCACTATGGCGGTGGCACCCTTACCGCTGGAAGGAAGGGGGACTAAAACCCTATACCCAACGGGGTTGAAATTTATTTCTTCCTCCAACCTATAGAGGGCACTCCTTCCGTTGGGAAAAACCACCTTAAGGTGGGCAACAACCTCTTTTTCCATCTAAGGGTTATAAAGTTTTCTCTAACACAAAGGGAAGGCAAAGAAGCCAGAAGAGAAAAGAATATTGAAACACTCTTAGTGGGAACTTTCAATTTTCCTCTTATAAAGTTGGTAGAGCTTTTTATTTACACTCCCCAACAGACGGCAAAAATCTTCCACCTCTTGGCGGGTGGCTTGTCCCTCTTTTATTTTTTTCTCCAATTGGTAGAGGGTTTTAAAGGTTTCCTCCATTAGGTTTTTTTCTATCGAAAGTTTTACCTTAGCCAGCTCAAAGCGTCTTTTTAAATCGGTGGTATCGGCCTCCAAAAGCCAGCGGGGAACTTTTTCTTTTCCATCTTCGGAGAGGATTATTTCGGCCAATTGTTTAGCTTTGGGGGAAAGTTTGTATTCTTCCAAATTTACCTTTTCCCCTAAATGGAATAGTCCCAAAAGAAATTCCACCTCCGAAGGGTCTAGCTCCTTTTCAACCGCCGAAGGTTGGCCTCCAAAATAGACCTTTCCCTTTTTGGTTAAAGTTAAACCTGTCCTATTGCGAAATTCTTTATACCAAAGTTCCCTTTTTATGGGTTCGGGAATGTTATCGACCAATTCCTTATAAAGGTGGGCTAATTTTTCCTTCCCTTGGAGGTCGGCCTCTTGAACCTTCTCTATAAGGAAATCTTGAATAAGTCTAGCCTCCGAAAGGAGACTTTTTAAACCCTTTATTCCCTCTTGGAGGACATAGGTGTCGGGGTCGGCACCCGCGGGTAAAAAGGCTACATAAACATTCAGCGAAAACCTCAAAAGGTTCTTTGCGGCGGCTATGGCGGCCTTCCGTCCCGCTGTATCGCCGTCAAAAAGAAGGTAAACGTTGGAGGTTGTTCGGGCTATTAACCTCGCTTGGTGCAAAGTTAGCGATGTTCCCAAAGGTGCGACCGTTTCCCTAAAACCTACCGAGTGGAGCCTTATAACGTCAAAATATCCCTCCACCAGTATTAACCTTTCTTTCTCCCGAGCCGCCTTTCTTGCTCGGTCGATGGCAAAAAGTGTTTTTTCTTTTTGGAAAACAATACTATTAGGCGAGTTTTTATATTTTGGCGTTAGGCTATCTTTTATAGCCCTTCCGCCAAAGGCGACTATTTTTCCTTGGCTGTTGCGTATCGGAATAGTTATCCTTTCGTAGAAAAAATCTTTATATCTACCTTCGGCGGTTTGGTAAAAATGTTTTAGCTCCAAAAGGGGTTGGAAAATATCTTCTTTCCGTGCGAAGGCCACCGATTTAAAACCGTCCCCCGCAAAGCCGATGTTGAAATCTACCACCGTTTGGGCCGATAGTTTTCTTTCCTTTAAAAGGTAGTGTTTAGCCTCTTTAACTTCCCTTAAATGTTCTTCGTAAAATTTGGAAATCCTCTTTAGGGCCGAAAGGTATTTGTTTTTCTCCTCTTGGTCTTGTTTGCCAAAATCTAAATTGAGGTTATACCGCTCGGCCAGCAGGCGGGCGGCCTCGGCATAGCTAAGATTTTCATATTCGGCCACAAAGGCTATAACATCGCCCCCTTTACCGCAACCGAAACATTTCCATATTTGGCGGGAGGGCGAAACGTAAAAGGAAGGGGTTTTGTCGGGATGAAAGGGGCAGTTGGTGGCATAATTGCTGCCCACCCTTTTTAGAGGTAGATACTCCGAAATTACTTCCACTATGTCCAAACGGCGGCGGATTTCTTCAAAGACCGACATGGGTTTTTTCCAAGGCTTTTAATTTTCCAAAAAAGGGAATTTAAAAACCGAACCCTATATAGAGGAAATATTTAATATCCTGCAGTTGGATACGGTTTTTTAAAGGAACGGCCACTGTAAACCTTATAGGCCCGACCCCCGTAAGGGTTCCCAAGCCTACATAAATGTCCTTTTTAGGTTGTTTAAAGCTCTCTTTCCAACTAAGGGCACAGTTTCCAATATCGAAACCGGGGAAGAGGTAAAAGCTTTTATAAACTTTAAAACCCCCCTCTAGGTTGAAATACCAGTAAACCGTTCCACCGCCGTAAGGTGCTACACTTTCGAAGGAATAACCTTTTAGGTTTTTCATTCCCCCCAAATAGAACCTTTCAAAGACGGGGGTATGTTTGGAAGCTTGACCAAAAGAGAGGTTCAAAGCTCCTATAAAACTTTCCCATTGTCGGTGGATATGGTGGGTAAATGTCCATTTGTAGAAGTTTTTTCCTTTTATACCTCGGGTAAGTCGGATATTGTTAAATACCGCTCCCCTCTTCAGTTCCCCTTCAAAAATCGGTTTCCTGTAGGTGTAGTCGAATATTACCTTCCCGAGGGTTAGATTATTTTCTGTCCCGTCGAAGGTATAGTTGTTTTCGGAACTTACCAAGGTAAGGGAAAAATCGCTGTAAAACCCGCGATGGAAACCCAATATTAGAGAATACCCTTTGGAGGTTATATCGTATTGGGTATGCTCCTCGTAGCTTTTAAAAAGGTTTGCACCCCCAAAGAGGGTTTTGGAAAAAAGATGATTGTCAAAATAACCTAAGTTGTAGGTATTTCGCCTACCCGATAGGGAATAGTCCAAGGAAAAGATTTCTCCCGTATTTAAAAGGTTTATTATTTGGAAACGGGTTTGTAGAAATAGCCCCTCGTCGGTGGAAAAACCTACCGCCCCGCTTAGGGAAAAAGGCCGTCTCTGGTTTCCTTCCACCAAGAGGTCAACTTTATCCTTTTTGACTTTAATAGGTTTTACGGTGAAGTTATAGAAGAGGTTTTCCTTTAAAAGTTTTTCCCTAACCAGTTCAATCCACTTTTGGGAAAAAGTTTTTCCTTCTACCGAAAAGGGCATTATATAATCCAGCTCCCTTTTGGGAAGTTTTCCCTCTATCCAATAAAGGAGTTTTCCTATCTTCCTCCTTTTAGGGCAGGAAATTTTATAAACAACCTTCGCGGTGGTCTTCTCTTTTTCCACCTTAACGGAAACGGTCGGACTTTCACATTGGGCGGCTTTTAAAAAAGTTTCCAGGTGTTGTTCCAATTCTTTTTTCTTTTGGGGGTTGGTTATTATCTCCTTTGTTCTTACCTTGGAAAGTATCTGCAAAATATTTTTCTTCAGTCCCTTATCGGGAACTTCAATCTTTTTTATAACCTCTATATGGTAAGTTCGGGCATTTTTAATTTCCACCTTAAGGTGGACGGTTTTTGTTTTAGGTTCCAATTTTTGTTGGTTTTTTATTTCGGCAAAAAGGTAGCTGTGGGCTATTAACCACCGTTGGAGGTTTTTTAGGTATTCTTCCACCTTTTGGGCGGAGTAATATTTAAGCTCCACCTTCGGGAGACCTTTCAACTTTGGGACTATTTCCAAAACTAAACGGTAGCGTTCTCCTCGGGAAACCTCAATAAGGAGGTTGTTTTTCTCCAACTTTAGGAAGACTTTGGCATCGAAATAACCTTCATCGGCTAAAAGTTTTTTTATTTCCTCCTTCAGTCGGGCAAGGTTGTAAACCAATCGTGGGTTTTTCTTTATAAGCTCCTCTATCTGTTTTTTAAAGTGGTTTTCTATCCCTCCAATCGTGTAGGTAATTTTTTGACTTTCCTTCCTTAGGAAAACCAACTTCGGATAAACCGCATACTGAGGGCGGTAGATAAATTTAATAGCCTCTATGGGGTTGGTCAAAAGAAGGTCGGTGTAGTAGGAGAGGAAATTTATGACCAATCCCGGTTGGGTTTTTAAATTCTTCCAGAAAAAGGAATAGATGCTTTCCCTTTTAACATCGAAGGGTTCTTCTAAATAGACCACCGAATAGAGGTAGCCCTTTTTTCGACATAGCTCAAAGGCCTTATCCAAACCCTCGTAGGCCAGCAAGTAGCTAAAGGGTATCCCAAAGGGCTTATTAAATTTTCTGTAAAACTCCGAAGGTTTAAAACAGGCGTTAATAAACTCAAATCCCCCGTAGAGAAAAATAGGCCCCGTGTCCACATCCACCTTAACCTTGGCAAAGCCCTCTTTGGATATAAAGAGCCTAACGGTGGTGGAGGTATCCAAATAGCCTTGGTTTTTCAAGAAAAAGGTAATAACATTGCCCACATCGAAAAGCGTTTTTTCCGAATACCTAAATAGCGGCTCAAGCCCCAACCTCCTTTTTAATTGAAAGGCCACTATCGGCGAAAGGTGTTTAAGCTGAAGCTCCAACAAAATAGGTTTCAGATTTATGTAAAAACCCGTTTTGGTTCTTTTAAAACTTTCCACCGCCTCCAAATGTTGGATTACACTTTCTAACTCATCGGGGTTTTTAATAGTTTGAAGGTTATTTTCCCCGGGGCGGTAGTTATATTTAAGTTCCAACGCTTGGATTGGTAAAGAAAAAACCAAAAAAAGGGTAAGAAAAATTCTTTCCAATTTGGGAAGGTTTTTATTTATGGCCAACCTCCTTAGGGAAAGAAAACTTTTAACCTTAAACATTTGATGGATAAAAAGATATCGCCTATTCTTTTGGAGGTATTTAACAATCGATTTTCCCATATAGCGGAAGAAATGGGGGTTGTCCTTCAAAGGACGGCCTTTTCCCCCAACATAAAGGAGCGTAGGGATTTTTCCTGTGCAATTTTCGACCGTGAGGGAAATTTAATAGCCCAAGCGGCCCATATACCTGTTCATTTGGGTTCGATGCCCCTTTCGGTTAAAAGTGCCATAGAAACTTACGGCGACGATTTTCAAGAGGGCGACGTGGTTATACTGAACGACCCCTTTAAGGGGGGAACCCACCTGCCCGACATAACAATGGTTTCGCCCGTATTCTATGAAGGTGAGCTTTTATTTTTTGTGGCCAACCGCGCCCACCACGCCGATGTGGGGGGAATGACCGCAGGCTCGATGCCCCTATCCACCTCAATATTTCAGGAGGGAATAATAATTCCGCCCGTTAAGTTGGTAAAAGGCGGAAAAACGGACAAAGAACTATTGTCTTTTTTCCTGAACAACGTTCGAAACCCCTACGAAAGGGAGGGCGATTTTGCCGCCCAAATATGGGCCAACAACGTAGGTATAAAAAGGTTGAAAGAATTGCTTTCCAACTACGGTAAAGAGGAAGTTTTAAAATACACATCGGCACTGTTGGATTACACCGAAACCCTAACAAGGAAATTTATAGAAACCATTCCCGACGGAGTTTACGAATATACCGACCTCTTGGAGGACGACGGTTTTTCCAACACCGATATAAAGATAAAGGTAAAGATAACCGTGGAAGGTTCTTCTATGACCTTCGATTTTTCCGATAGCGACCCCCAAACCTTGGGCCCCTTCAATGCGGTGGAAGCTATTACCCAATCGGCGGTTCTGTATGTGCTCCGTTCCCTATTGGGGAAAGAGGAAATTCCCACCAACGCCGGTATAGGAAGGGCTATAAAAGTAATAACCAAAAAGGGAACGATTGTCGATGCAAAATTTCCCGCCGCGGTGGCCGCCGGAAATGTGGAAACCTCCCAAAGGATTGTTGATGTTATATTGGGAGCCCTTTCAAAGGCACTCCCCGAAATAATACCCGCCGCCGGTCAGGGAACCATGAATAACCTCGCTATAGGCGGAATAAACCCCCAAACGGGCGAGGCTTTCAGCTACTACGAAACTTTGGGCGGCGGAATGGGGGCTTGGTCGGGCGGCGACGGCGAAAGTGCCATCCACTCGCACATGACCAACACCTTAAACACACCGGTGGAGGCTTTAGAGTTTGCCTATCCGATGATGGTTAAGGAGTATTCCATTCGCCGAGGTAGCGGCGGCGAAGGTATCCACCGCGGCGGCGACGGATTGGTTAGGGAAATCCAACTTTTGACCCATGCCGAGGTAACCCTGCTGACCGAACGCCGCAGAATACCTCCCTACGGACTTTTTGGAGGAAAACCCGGCCAGGTCGGAAGAAACTTAATAAACGGCCAAGCGGTGGGAGGTAAGTTTCAAGGAAGACTTAAAAAGGGAGACACTATAAGAATAGAAACACCCGGAGGGGGCGGTTGGGGAAAACCCACCGACTGAAATTATTGTTTTTTCAAAATAAGGTTGACGTTGGTAATACCTTCCTTTTGGAGGATGGCTAGCAATTGAGCTACATACTTATAGGGGGTTTCCTTATCCGCCAACACATTAACCACCAAAGTGGTTTTCTTTTTTAAATACTCCTTTAGTTGGTCGAGGGTGTATTTTTTTCCCTCGATGTATATCTTTCCCTCTTTATCCATCGTAATCTTGACAATTTTTAAATTTGCCTGCTGACCTTCCCCTTGGGGCAGTTGAACAAAAACGGAAACGTATTCGCTTTTAAAGGCGATAATTGCCAAAAAGAGGAAAACGGCCAGCAAAACGTCCACTATGGGAACTACTTCTAAACGGGGCCTTTCTTCCAAAAAGTGTTTGGGAATTTTCATAAAAAATAACCTTATCGGGAAACTTCAAAAACTCCTATAACGCGATAATTGAAAGGGTCTTCCGGGTTGGGTTCCCTTTGAATGTATTCGATGCATACGAATTTCCCCATACGGGTTAAAAGAACGTTATATAAATCCTCCCTTCTTCCCTCTTCGAAGGTTTCAAAAAACCCTTCCTTATTTTGGTTTGAGGGAATTATTGCTTTCCAAACAATGGGTTGACCTTTTTGGTCCACCGCGGGGAGACCATAAATGTTGGTTAACGCTAAATGGATTTGCATAGCCTTTTTGTGACTGAACCAGCCGGTTTTAAATTCCTTAATAGAAATATCCTGAACCCTTCCACATCTAAAGCCGCGGGAATAATTGTAGCCCTCCTCTATAAACCTCCTAACGCGGTCTGCAGGTAGGGTGTAAACCTTTTTTAGGTGAAATTTTCTTACGGCTGTAAACCTTACTGCGTTATAAGGTGTTGTAGCCCCTTTAAAGGCCGGTTCTTCTTTTTCGGGTTGAACATAGTCAACTCTTACAAAGGCGGTTAAATTTCTAACGGCTTCCCCGCTAAGGGTGTTAAATTTCCAAATTTCTCCCGACGGTAGCTCCAAATAACCTTCATAGACCTTTTCTTTACCTTCCCCTTTAAAGGAGATTTTTATTAGTTCACCGAACTTAGTTCCTTGGGCATAAATTCCTCCCGCAAAGGAGAGAGTTGCTAAAGAGAGACCTAATAGGGTTGTTACTTTTTTCCAACTTCCCATGAAGTTTTAAAGTTAGAAAAAAAATAGTAAAGAAGGGCCTTATTGGGAAATTAGACTTTCGGCTACCTTAATCATATTTTTAACATGTTGGGCGGACTTTTGGAGTTCCCTAAGCTCGCGGGCGTTTAATGTGACCAGCTCGTAGTCCTCTATTCCCTTTCTACCCAACATAACGGGCAGGCCAACGCATACGTCTTCAAAGCCGAACCAATCGGCAACCTCTCCTTCAACGTATACGGAGGCCGGCAGTATTCGGTGGAGGTCTTTAACGATACTTTCCAACATAACCACCACACTGGCGGCGGGTGCACTGTAAGCACTGGTTCCCATGTAGGAGACTATAATTCCCCCACCCTTTTTGGTTTTCTCAACTATATCTTCTATGTCCTTTTTACCAAAGAGGAACCTTATGTTGGTATTTCCTATAAAGGTTTTGGATAAAACGGGCACCATGGTATCACCGTGGGTTCCCAAAACTAAAGCTTTGATATCTTTAATCGAAACTTTATTTAGCTCCTCTTCGGCCTTTTTATATAGAACCTCCTTCATGCGGGCGGTGTCCAATACCCCCGCCATACCCATAACCCTTTCCTTGGGGAATTCGGTAAACTTCAGCGTCATATAGGTAAGAACATCGACCGGGTTAGAAACCACAATGACTATAGCGTTGGGGGCATATTTTTTTATTTGCTCGGAAAAGTATTTAATTAAGTCGAGATTAACTTTTAATAGGTCTTCGCGGCTCATTCCGGGACGGCGGGGAACTCCGGCGGTGATAACCACTATATCGCTGTCGCTCAACTTTTCCCAGCCTTCCTCGTTGTAGGATACCCCTTCCACTTTTATATCGTGGCCCAAAAGATAAACCATTTCGTTTATGTCGTAAGCGATACCCTTGGCTTTGTGAATGCCGTTCTTAGCCCTTCCAAATAGATAGATATCGCCCAAACCTTTTATAGCGGTGTAGTAGGCTACATTTTCCCCAACTTTACCGCTACCGATTACCGATATTTTCGGTTTTTTGAGCATGCGACCTTATTATCGCAAAAATTGAATATAGAAAAATTTTTATATTCCTAAAGTTGAATTTTCTTGTAATTTCCTGAGGTTTATTATCTAATTTAATACTTACTATGTTAAAAAAAATTTCCAGACCATTGATAGTGGCCTTAGCTCTTTTCCAAACGGGGGTAGGAGTTCAGGCTCTCCAGGCCCAGGAACAAAATAACTCCCTCCAAAAAAAGGTTATTTTTGAATTAAGGCCCCGTTGGGAGTATGTTGATATAGAGAACGATGGACTTAAAACCGCCAATGCAGGAACAGTTCGTGCCCGTTTGGGTTTCGAAGTTGACTATAAACCTCTGACCTTTTACATTGAAAATACGCTTGTTGTAGCCTACACAGACCGATATTCTCCTGTCTCTTCGGGATACGAGTTTGTGGCCGACGAGCCTCAATTCAGATTTACCCAGTTTTGGGTCGGTTTTCAATACCAACCCCTTAAGTTAAAGTTAGGTAGGCAGGTTATTAACTTGGATAACCAAAGGTTTATAGGTGCCGTTAATTGGAGGCAGACACCCCAAACCTTCGACGCGGCACGTTTGGATGTTAATCTGTTGCAGAACCTAACCTTTACCACCGCCTACATCTGTTCTCGTCAAGCAGTTCTGGACAAACTTTCCACCGACCCTTGTAAGAATCAGCCTATAAACCATTCTGCGCTCTTCCATCTAAGCTATAATGGCTTGAAACCTCTAAAAACCTCTCTGTATGCCTACCACTTTAACGATGTGGCCGATGCCTACGGCGGAAATATTCACGGCGATTTCTCCTTAAAAGGTGTTTCTCTAAACTACTGGGCCGAATACGCCCACGAAATTGTTCACAACGATGCGGCAAATATTTACGATACCGCCAATTATTACCATCTTAAATTAGGCTCGACCTTTGTTACACCTTACGGAAAGCCCTTTGCTAATATCGGCTATGAGCATTTAGGTAGGTATTTTGTTACACCCCTGGCCACCCTCCACGCCTTTAACGGTTGGGCCGATGTCTTTTTAAAATACACCGCCGCAACAAATACCTACGGTTTAAATGACCTCTACCTAACTTTGGGTTATAACCATGCAAAATTCGGTAAATTTGAAGGTGTTTTCCACAAATTTACAGCCCCTAAGGACTTCCCCGGCGGTGGTAATAAATTCGGAAATGAAATAGACCTTCTTTGGGCGAAAAAAATAACCAAAAACCTTTCGGTGGTGGCCAAATATGCTAAATACAATGCCAATTCCGAGGCTAAAAACGCAGGTGTCGGTGATAAAGACACTACAAAAGCTTGGTTAATGTTAACTTACAGTTTCAGCCGAAGCTTTTAATTAAATTAAATAGATGCTTTTTAAGTCGCTGCTTACCTTCATCCTTGCCTTCCCCTTTATAAGCCCGGCCTTTCCCCAATCATCTCTTAAGTTTAGCGACCGCCTTTCCTGCCAATTGGAAGCCCCCAAGAGCTCCGCCCAATTGGGTAAACTTATATGCAGAGGTTTGAACCCACATTGGGAATATACCCTTCTACTTTCCCAAGGAAAAAAACACCTTCGCTTTTTCTATAAAAACCTAAATCCTAAATTGGACTATCTTTTATTTGCCGTTCCCTACTACTGGCACGGAAAAATTAACTACGCCCTTAAGGGGGAAAACAATTCCACCCTATGGGAGGGTAGTTTTTACATAAAACCTTTCAAAGGGGGCGTATCGAAAATAGAGATAAAAAAAAATCCAAACAATGATGGAAAAAAGAATAACCTCCGAAAGGAAATTTCTATTCAGTATTCCCTGATAAGGAGAACGCTGAGAAAGATAACCTTTCAAAGGTTTTATGAAAATAGGGCTATTTTCCCTTTGGAGGGAAAATTTAGAATTTCTTCACCCTTTGGGGTTAAGAGATATGTAAACGGCCGTTTTGTGGGGTTTCACAAAGGCGTGGATATAGCCGCCCCCTACGGCACCCCCGTTAGGGCTTCCCTATCGGGGAAAATTGTCTTAGCTCGGAAACTTATCCTAACAGGAAACACCGTCATTATCGACCACGGCGAAGGTCTTATGACCCTTTACGCCCACCTATCAAAGATTTTTGTTAAAAAAGGTGAGTTTGTAAGGCAAGGACAAATTATAGGAAAAGTCGGCTCAACCGGGCGTTCCACGGGCCCCCATTTGCACTTTGGGGTTTATTTGCGGGATATAGCGGTAGACCCTTTACAGTTCTTTAAATTCGAACTAAAACCGTAATTAGATGAACCTTTCGCAGGAGATATACAAATTCCTAACCGATTTAAGGAAAATTTCAAAAAACGTTCCAATAATAGTGGAAGGAAAAAGAGATAAACAACTTTTGTCCCGTTTTGGAATTAAAAATGTTCTAACCCTTTCGGGAAAGAATTATTTCGACTTTATAGAGGAAATTCCCGAAAATGTCCAACGGGTGGTTCTTCTGGTCGATATAGACCCCCAAGGGGAAAAGATTTTTAAAAAACTAAAACGGCTTTTGGAGCAATCAAATATAGAAGTTGAAGAAAGCTTCCGCGAACGGTTCAAAAGCTTTGGAGTTAAAGAGGTGGAAAAGTTGGAAGAGTTAATCTTTGGAAAAAGTTAATTGTTCAAAAGCGGTATTTCCCTTTTAGCCCTTAGCTGACCGCAGGCACCGAAAACATCTTGGCCTTTGCTCCAACGGATAGTTGCTATAATGGCGTTGTCCAATAAAACCTTTTGAAAGGCATAAATCCTCTCTTGGGGCGGACGCTCGTAGGGCAGAATGGGCGAAGGGTTGTAGGGAATTAAATTCACTTTAAACCTCTTTCGGTGGGGTTTTATAAGTTTGGCCAGCTCTTTGGCATGGTCTATTTGGTCGTTAATGTCCTTTATGAGGACATACTCTAAGGTTATTTTCCTTCCTTCGGGCAGGGGGTAGTTAACCAACAGATTCCAAAGCTCGTTGAATGGGTTGGTTTTGGTTATAGGCATAATCTCTTCGCGGATTTTTTGGTTGGGTGCATTCAGAGAAATGGCCAAGTTTACATTCCTTAAAACTTCATCGTTGGCCATTTTCCGCAACTGGTAGAGTATTCCGCTGGAAGATATTGTTAGGCGTCTTTTGGAGATATCTATACCCTTTTGGTCGATAAGAATTTCCACCGCCTTTTTGAGGTTGTTGAAGTTGGCCAAAGGTTCACCCATTCCCATAAAGACGATGTTCCTAACCTTGTTCCACGGCTTGGGAAGGTCTTTTATATCTTTCTGAACCCAAAAGAGTTGGTCTATTATTTCCCCCACCGTCAAGTTTCTTATTAATCCGTCCTTTGCGGTGGCACAGAATTTACACCCCACATTGCACCCTATTTGAGTGGACACGCACAGAGTCCAATGGTCTTTTTCCTTTATTAGGACGGTTTCTACCAAATACCCATCGTCGGTTTTGAATAGATATTTCACACTGTCAGGGGCTTCTACTTTATCGATTTTTTCCAAAGTGTGGAATTTAGCATTTTCTTTTAACCAAGTGCGGAGTTCTTTGGATAAGTTAGTCATCTTGGCAGGGTCATCTTCCCACTTTTTGAACATCCATTGGTATATCTGGTCGGCACGGAACCTTTCGAGGTTATTTTTTATAGCCCACTCTCTTAACTCCTTGAGGGTTTTATCTATAAGGAGTTCCATAGCGGGTTTTAAATTTAATTCCTTTCCTTTTCCTTTCAGAGGATAGCTATTCCCTTTCTAACTATGGGGTTGGTTAAATCTAAATCCAAAGGGGTTATAGAGACAAAACCATTTTTTATAGCCCAGAAATCGCTCCACGGCTCGGCACTCCAATTAAACTGGGTTGCGGCAATCCAATAAATAGGTTTTCCGTAAGGGTCTCGGTAACGGATAACGGTTTCTTTGTAATTTCTATGCCCCTGACGGGTTATAGCGTAAGCCTTTATTTCCTCGTAGTAGATATTCGGAATATTCACATTTAGGTAGGTATTTTTTTCCAAACCCTTTTTAAGGATAGGTTGAATTAAATCCAAAACCACCTTGGAAGCTTCTTCGAATAGAAAATCTTCCCGTGCAAAAAGGGAAACCGCTACAGAAGGAATTCCTAAAATGCAACCTTCCATAGCCCCCGCTACTGTTCCCGAATAGGTAATATCCTCTCCGAGGTTGGGGCCTTGATTTATTCCCGAAATTACCAGGTCGGGTTTTTTACCCCCCAAAACCACCCCCACCCCCAAATGAACACAGTCGGCGGGGGTTCCCTCGATGACGGTAAAAATATCCTCGTCAACTTCCCTAATTCTCAAAGGTTTGGTAAAAGTTAAAGCATGTCCCGCACCGCTTAAGTTCCTATCGGGGGCAACAATAATAACCTTTGAAAAATATTTTTTTAAGAAACTTTGAAGGGTCAAAATACCTTCGGAAAAATATCCGTCGTCATTTACCAACAATATAGTTTTCTCTTCCTTTTTGGGGTTCATTTATTTTTTCTCCTCTCTTAGTTTAAAGTGAGAAAAAACCTAACAAAGGATTTAAAAATTTTTTAAACTTTATCGGCCAATGGCAAAGATTATAGTGGCCCCCCACGCGGGCTTTTGCTTTGGCGTTGAAAGGGCTATAGAATTGGCCGAAGAAGCCAGCAAATACGCCAAAGAGGGTAAAAAAGTTTACACCTACGGGCCCCTAATACACAACCCTCAAGAAATAGGAAGGTTAAAAAAGTTGGGCATAAATGTTTTGGAAGATGAAAATCAATTGGATGAAAATACCGTTTTAATACTCCGTTCCCATGGAATTCCTCCCCAAAAGGAAAGGGCTTTAAAAGCCAAAGGTGTTAAAATCGTCGATGCCACTTGTCCCTACGTTAAAGCAGTGCATGAAGCGGTTGTTCAACTTGTTAAAGAAGGCTACTTTGTGGTTTTGGTGGGCGAAAAAAACCATCCCGAAGTATTAGGAACATGGGGCTATTTAGAAGATGCGGGCGGTAAAGGTATTATCGTAGAAAAATTGGAAGACCTTAAAGAAGCCTTTAAACACCCAAAAGTCGGGATAATAGCCCAAACCACCCAAAACGAACAATTCTTTAAAGAGGTTGTAGGGGAAACCGCTTTATGGGTTAACGAAGTTAAAGTTATAAACACCATTTGCAATGCAACTTCCATTAGACAGGAAGAGGTAAGAGAGTTAGCCCCTAAGGTGGATGTAATGATTATCATCGGTGGGAAAAACAGCGGAAATACCACCCGCCTTTATAAAATAGCTAAAAGCCTTAATCCCAACAGCCACCATATAGAGGTTCCCGAAGAACTAAACCCCGAATGGTTCAAAAATGCTGAAACTATCGGAGTGTCGGCCGGAGCTTCCACCCCAAAATGGATTATAGAGGCTGTTATTAACCGCATAAAGGAAATAACCAATGCAAACCTTGTAAGTAGCTAATTTTTATCATTCATTTCTTACTGGGGGTTTTGTTAAATTAATCCTTACGAACTGTGGGTTGGTTCCTTAAAAGAAAAAGAAAGAGACTTGACGAAGTAAGAATTTAATTCTAAAATAAAAATTCTGGCGGGCTCCGGTAAAAGCCTGCGCTGGAAGGCGGGTAGCTCAGTTGGGAGAGCGCTGGCCTTACAAGCCGGAGGTCACGGGTTCGAGTCCCGTCCCGCCTACCATTAAATTAAAGGAGGCTGGAGCGGTAGTTCAGCCCGGTCAGAACGCCGGCCTGTCAAGCCGGAGGTCGCGGGTTCAAATCCCGTCCGCTCCGCCTCCCCTCAATATTCCTTAGTAGGGCTGTCCCGCCCACAAAGCTTGCAGGGCTGGACGGAGAAAGGCTTTTATAACTATTTACCCTTTCTCCGTTCCTCAAAAAAATCTTTAAGCAGTCTTTCGCATCTATTGCAATCAAGCTTTTCCCAAGGAATTTTATACTCCTCCAAAAGGAAAAACTTAGAAACAACCGCACCGTGTTTTATATTCCAAGCTCCAAAATAAATTTTTTTGAAGCCGTTTAAAGCAATAGCTCCCGCACACATAGGACACGGTTCCAAAGTTATATAAATTTCGCAATTTCGGAGCTCTTTAATGCCTATTTTTTTGGAAGCTTCCCTTATGGCCAGGATTTCCGCATGGGCTGTTGGGTCTTTTAATTCCTCTACCCTATTATGGCTTTTAGAGATAACCTTTCCATTTAAAGTTATTACCGCACCTACCGGAACTTCTCCTTTGTGAAAAGCTTTTTTAGCCTCTTCCAACGCGAGGTTTAAGAAAAAAGTTTTACCTTTCATGGAAAATAATGTTTTGAAACTTTAACATATAGCTATACGCTGGGTGAGAAATTAGGGAAAGACATGGGAAGCAACTTCCAAAGCAGTTAGATAAGTCAAGATTGTGAGCGGGGGCCTCCACGAA
>JAADES010000007.1 GCA_013153315.1 Aquificota bacterium | reverse complement strand
GAAGGCACACTCCTTTCTTCAAAGGCTATCAGCCTCAGTTCTATTTCAGAACAGCGGACGTAACCGGAAAAGTGGTAGGCCTGCCTGAAGGCGTAGAAATGGTAATGCCTGGAGACAACGTAGAGTTGGAAGTGGAACTAATGGCCCCCGTGGCATTGGAAGAAGGACTAAGATTCGCAATTCGTGAAGGTGGAAGAACAGTAGGTGCGGGCGTTATCACCAAAATCATCGAATAATTTTTTCCCTCTTTAATCCTTTCCCTTCAAAAAACACAAAGCGAGGTAAGAAGCCATGGAAGAAAGGATAAGAATAAAACTACGCTCCTATGACCATAAAGCTTTGGACGAAAGCGTAAAGAAAATAATAGAAGCAGTTAAAAGAACAGGTGGCGTTGTAAAAGGCCCAATACCTCTACCTACCAGAAGAAGAGTATGGGCCGTAATAAGGTCTCCCCACAAATTCGACCAATCCAAAGAGCACTTCGAAATAAGGGAACACAAAAGACTAATAGATATTGTTAGATACACCCCCCAAACCATAGAGGCTCTAATGAGCGTTCAGCTACCCGCCGGTGTTGACGTTGAAATCAAAACCCAATAATTTCCCAAAAAATTAAGAGAGGTAGGAAACCATGCCTATGGGTTTAATAGGTAAAAAAGTCGGAATGACCAGGGTCTTTTTAAAAGACGGAACCGCGGTGCCCGTTACCGTTATTAAATTCGAACCCAACTATGTAGTTCAAGTAAAAACCGAAGAGAGGGACGGCTACAACGCGGTAAAGGTTGGAGCCGAACCCATTTTAAATAAAAAAGGCGAACCTAAGTGGAAAAAAGTAACAAAACCTATAAAAGGAGAGTTAGATAAAGCAGGCATAAACGTTCCCCTAAGAAAATTCAAAGAATTCAAAGTGGATAACCCTCAAGACTATCAACCCGGCCAAGAATTAAATGTTGCCGACGTGTTTAAACCCGGCGATGTGGTTGATATAAGAGGAACCTCCAAAGGAAGAGGTTTCACCGGCGTTATGAAACGCTGGGATTTCGGAGGATTCCCCGACTCCCACGGACACAGATACCACAGGGCTGTTGGTGCTATAGGACAAAGAACCGACCCAGGTAGAGTATGGAAAGGTAAACGTATGGCCGGACACTGGGGAAATGAGCCGGTAACCGTTCAAGGCTTGTTGGTAGTGGATGTAATCCCCGAAGAAAACGTAATTCTCGTAAAAGGCTCCGTTCCCGGTTGGAACAAAGGAACCGTATACGTATATCACTCCACCATAGCCAATAGAAGGAAGAAACAACTAAAACTTCAAAGGGAAAAACACATTGTTGAAAACCTATTAAAGGTAGAAGAGCAAAATCAACAACAAGAGGAAGCTAAAGAAGGATAACCCTTAGAGGGAAACAGCACAACCCTCTAAAAGAGGAGGATAAAAATGGAAGCCAAAAAAGTAGACGTTCAACTAAACGAAGCAATCTTTAACGTTCCTATAAAAAAGCACGTGCTGTGGGAAGTAGTTAAATGGCAATTGGCAAAAAGAAGGGCGGGAACCCACAGCACAAAAACCCGCGGAGAAGTAGCTTATTCCGGAAGGAAAATTCTTCCCCAAAAAGGAACAGGTAACGCCCGTCACGGTGATAGGGGAGCCCCCATCTTTGTTGGTGGAGGTGTAGCCCACGGGCCCAAACCCAGGGATTACAGCTATAACATAAACAAGAAGGTAAGAAGAAAAGCCCTAAAAATGGCCCTTTCCGACAGGGCTAAAGAGGGCAACATTATAGTAGTTGAAGATTTCACCTTCGAGCAGCCAAAAACAAAACAGGCTGTTGAGTTCCTCAAATCTTTGGGAATAGAAAACGATAAAGTGCTTCTGGTTATAGCCGATAAAGACGTAAATGTTCAAAAATCCTTTAGAAACCTCCCTAAAGTAGTCGTTATCCCTGCCGAAGGTCTAAACGTTTACGACATTCTTTGGGCTAACAAAGTGGTTATCACTAAAAACGCTCTCCAAAAAATAGAAGAGAGGTTGGCAAAATGAGTGAAAAAAAAGAGGTGGGTTTTATCGGCGGTAAACACCCCGCCGATATTTTAATTAGACCTATTTTGACCGAAAAGGCGGTTAGACTGAACGAAGATTACGGAAAGCTGGTCTTTGAAGTTCACATAAACGCAACCAAACCCGAAATAAAGAAAGCAGTTGAAAAAGTTTTCGGCGTAAAGGTCAAAAAGGTAAACACTATGATAGTTAAACCGAAGAGGAAAAGAGTATTAACCAAAAAAGGAAGATTATACGGAAAAACCCGTCAATGGAAGAAAGCAATCATAACCCTTGAAAAGGGACAGAAACTCGATTTGACCAATATAGAGCTTTAAATCTAAAATAGTTCCGTTTGAGGTGAAAAAATGGGTGTAAGAAAACTTAAACCGGTAACCAACGGGCAACGTCACGCAGTATTATACGACTTTGAAGAAATAAAAAAACTCGTAAAGAAAGGTAAAAAGTGGGAAGTAGTTAAAAAGAACGAAGTTGAGCCCGAATGGAGTTTAGTTGTTTGGCATAAAAGGGCAAAAGGCCGTTCCACCCAGCAAGGAAAAATAACAACCCGCGGAAGAGGCGGCGGCCACAAAAGACTATACAGAATTATTGATTTCAAAAGAGATAAATCGGGTATTCCTGCCAAAGTTGTATCCATCGAATACGACCCTAACCGCAGTGCCAGAATTTGCCTTCTGCACTACGCCGACGGGGAAAAGAGATACATAATTTGGCCTGAAGGCTTGGAACTCGGCGATACTGTAATGTCCGTAACATGGGAAGATGCCGAAAAAGGAGCCGAAATTCCCGAAATAAAACCCGGAAACGCTATGCCTTTGAAGTATATACCTGTAGGAACTTTCATCCATAACATAGAGTTAACTCCCGGTAAAGGTGGTCAACTGGTAAGGGCCGCCGGCTTGGCCGCCCAAGTAATGGGTAAAGACGATAAATACGCACAAATTAGGCTTCCTTCCGGCGAGGTTCGCTTAGTAAACCTAAAATGCATGGCCACCATCGGAAGGGTCGGACTCGCCGAACACGAACTGGTAAAACTCGGTAAAGCCGGAAGGGCCAGATGGTTGGGCTGGCGACCTATTACCAGGGGTACCGCAATGAACCCTGTTGACCACCCCCACGGTGGTGGTGAGGGTAGAACCAGAGGTAAACATCCCGAGTCCCCGTGGGGTTGGAAAACCAAAGGATATAAAACTAGAAGAGGAAGAAAATATAGCGACCGCTTTATTGTTACCCGTCGCGACGGAACTACATTGAGATAAGCCCTTCCCCTTTCTTAGGTTTTTAAATAAAAGGAGGCAAAATATGGGTTTTAAAGGTGCTTGGGCAAAAAGGCATAAATACCTATATGGAGATAACCCCCAGCAGGCTAAGGAAGTTTTTCAAAAACTATTAAGACTCCAAAGAAAATTGGCAGAGGCCCATAAAAAACTAAAAAGGGCTATAGACCTGCTTCCTAAAGAGTTAAGATATGAAGCTGTTCACGCTCCTAAAGTATTGAGCCAATATAAAAACAACCTATTGGAGCAAAGGGGCAATTTGGAAGGCGAAGAAAAAAATAAAGCCGACATTTTAATTCAAAAAATAGAACACTTCGAAAAAGCCCGTGAACGATATTTCAAGGTTAGGGAAGAGCTCAGAAACCTATTAAAAGGAAAGGCCTACTGCGACCCCAAACTAATGTTAAGAATCCTCCACCAAAAGGAAACCGGAGATAGGAAAGTTATAAAAACCTATTCCCGCGACAGCACTATATACCCCGAATTTGTAGGGCACACTATAGCAGTTCACAATGGAAAGACTTTTGTTCCTGTATACATAACCCAGGAAATGGTAGGCCACAAACTGGGAGAGTTTGCTCCTACAAGAACTTTCAGAGGACACCCCGATAAATCTGCCAAAGTGGTCAAGAAAAAATAAGTAGAGAGGTAGGCAGAAATGGCTAAAAGACCTAGAAATATAGGCGGTTTGGGAGAAAAAGAAGCAAGGGCAATTTTAAGATACGCCCATATAAGCGATACTAAAGCAAGACAAGTCCTAAGAATGATTAAAGGAATGAGGGCCGCCGATGCACTATACCAATTGAAGTTCACTAACAAAAGGGCGGCCAGAATAGTAGAAAAACTATTAAAAAGTGCAATGGCAAACGCCGAACAAAAAGGATTGGATTTAGAAAAGCTATATGTTAAGAACGCCTTCGCCGATAGAGGGCCTATCTTCAAAAAATGGATGCCCAGAGCCTACGGAAGGGCAACACCTCTAAGAAAAAGACTTAGCCACATAACCATAATTTTGGAAGAAAGAGAAGAGCAGGAGGCTGAATAATGGGTCAGAAGACACATCCTATAGGTTTTAGATTGGGTTATACCAAAGATTGGTTTTCTAAGTGGTATGCAAATAAATTCGATTATCCAAACTTAGTTCACGAAGATATCAGAATAAAAAACTACATAAAAGAAAAATACAAAGCCGCCGGAGTTTCCAGGGTTGTTGTTGAAAGGGCGGGAACAAAAGTAAAAGTTAGAATCCCTGCTGTAAGACCGGGAATAATCATCGGAAGGGGCGGTAAAGAGGTAGAAAGACTAAGAAAGAAATTGATGGAACTAACCCGCGGTAAAGACGTTATAGTTTCCGTAGAAGAAATCAAAACCCCCGAATTGGACGCCCAATTTGTAGCAGAACAGATTGCTTCCCAATTGGAAAAAAGGGTATCCCACAGAAGGGCAATGAAAAGGGCTATTGACTTGGCAATGAAAGCAGGTGCAAAAGGGGTTAAAGTTCAGGTTAAAGGAAGAATCGGCGGAGCAGAGCTGGCCAGAAAAGAATGGATTCTTAGGGGAAGAATGCCCCTACAAACCCTAAGGGCCGACATCGACTACGGATATGCCAGGGCTTACACTAAATGGGGTGTTTTAGGGGTAAAAGTTTGGATTTACAAGGGTGATATCCTCAAGGGTGGAAAAGAGGAAGTTATTAAGAAAATCGAAGAAGACCTCCTCAAAAGCATTCAATAATTTTCCTTCCCCCTTTGGTCTTATAAACTTTTAACCCTTTGGAGGTAAAGAGATGTTTTTACAACCAAGAAGAGTTAAATGGAGAAAACAAAGAAGGGGTTGGCATAAAGGTTTCGCTTCCAGAGGAAACAAATTAGCTTTTGGAGAATACGGAATACAGGCTCTAGACCGCTTCTATATGACCCAAAGACAGATAGAGGCGGTAAGGGTTACCTTAGTTAGGGCCCTAAAAAAAGGAGCAAAAATTTGGATAAGGGTATTTCCCGATATTCCCTACACCAAAAAACCTAACGAAGTTCGTATGGGTGGTGGTAAAGGAGACCCCGAATACTGGGTGGCAAGAATAAAACCCGGTCGTATTTTGTTCGAATTCTCGGGTGTTCCTTTGGAAGTAGCCCAAGAGGCTTGGAGATTGGCCGACTCCAAATTACCGGTTAAAACCCGTTTGGTTGTATCCCCCGAAGTCCTAGAAAAGGAAGGTAAAAAATAATCCCCTTGGGGAGGTTTAACCGATGAAAATCCAAAAGTTGGACCCTAAAGAGTTGAGAAAACTTTCTATAAAAGACCTAGAAAAGAAACTAAAAGACCAAAAACTCCTTTTAATGAAGTTAAGAATGAAACTGCAAATAGAGGGTGGTTTAGAAAACCCCATGGCCATTAGAACAACCAGAAGAAATATCGCCCGTATTTTGACCATAATTAGGGAAAAACAACTTCAAGGACAGGCTTAAAAATTTCTCCCGTTGTATTTGATATTTTCAAATTCCCTTTTTGGTTTATTAAATTCTAACCTTCCAAAGTTCCAAACTAAAAATTTCCTTTCTTCCGTTGAATGTAGTTTATAGAAACTATGGACTTAATCCAACTTAAAGAAGGCTCGGCAATAATAGAAGTTCCCAAAAAGGTAATTCAACATATAACGGAAAAAAACGAAGTTTTCTATAACCCCGCAATGGCGGTTAATAGGGATTTGACAGTTTTCCTTTTGAGGGTTTTTGTAAAAGAAAAAGATAGACCTATTAAGGTGGCCGAACCGTTGGCCGCTTCCGCCATTAGGAGCATAAGGATTTTAAAAGAAGTCCCCAATGTGGAAAAAGTTTATATAAATGACCTCTCTTTGGATGCTTTAAATTACGCCCGCAAAAATTTAGAACTTAACAACATAGACCTTTCCAAGGTGGAGATTTTTAACGAAGATGCCAATGTATTCCTTTTAAAAACCAAATATTACGATTACATAGATATAGACCCCTTCGGTACTCCCGTGGATTTTTTAGACGCCACGGCCAAAAGTTTAGCCCACCGCGGTATAGCGGGCATTACCGCAACCGATACCGCCCCTTTAAGTGCCACCTACCCGAGAACTTGCTTGCGTCGCTACTTTGCCAAGCCTATTGAAAATGAATTTTACCACGAAGTGGGATTGAGAATTTTGATAAAAAAGATTGCCGAATTTTTCTTCCAATACGACATTCCAATAGAGGTTGTTTTCAGTTATTCTTACCTTCACCACTTTAGGGTTTTTATAAAACGCTACCGAGGCGCCCGAAGGGTGGACGAAATTTTAAAGAACAACATAGGGTATTTACTCTATTGTCATAAGTGCCTTTATAGGGACACTCTACCGATAACCGACCTAAGGGAGATAGATTTAACCTGTCCCGTTTGTGGGCATCAATTGGACTGGGCCGGCCCCCTGTGGATAGGAAATTTATGGAACACCGACTATGTTAATCAAATGGTTGAAGAGCTCCCCAATGTGGAAGTCCAAAAAGAAACGGAAAAACTCCTAAAGTTGATAGAAAAAGAAAGCAAAGTTCCTTCGGTGGGTTTTTATACCTTGTCCGCCTTGGGGAAAGCATTAAAACTCCCCTATTTGCCAACAAAAAAACAGGTTCTAAAGGAGCTTAATGCGGTAGAAACCCACTTTGCTGGCGACGGATTTAGAACTTCGTTAAACCATCAAGAGGTTATAGAAAAAATAAAAACCTTGGTGGGAAAAAGTTAGAAAACCTTAAAAAGGGAAAGGTATTGTTTTTACCCTTTTTAGGCTTTTTTCCATTTAGTCCCGAAGGGAGTATCTTCCAAAACAATACCCTTCTCCTTAAGGCTGTCGCGGATTTTGTCGGCTATATCGAAGGCTTTTTTCTGCCTGGCCATCTGTCTAACTTCTATTAAGAGGTTTATTAAATCTTCATCCAATACCGCCGAAGCGGGTTCCAACTCCCGTTTTACTACTTGGGAAACGGGGCAACGGGGCAAGACATCTTCCAACAGACCGAAAATGTTTCTCAAAGTGTTTTTTATAGAGTTGACCGCCGCCTCGTAGGCTTCCAAGGATTGGCGGGAGATTTTTTTATTTTTAAAGGCTTCGTTTCGGATTTTGTTCATTTCGGAAATCAGTTCCATAGTTGCGGCAAGCGCCTCTTGGGTTTTGAAATCCTCCGAAAGGGCTTTAAAGAATTTTTCCTCCGTTTCTTTGATTACCGAATACAAGGGGTGCAACCCGCCCAAGTCTTCTTCAAAGGTTGGAAGTTCTTTTAAAAGCTTTAGGTCTTCAACCGCCTGCCTAATACGCTCGTAAACCTTTTTGGTGTTTTCCATTTTTTCCCAAGAGAAATCCAACGGACTACGGTAGTGAACGCTAAGAACCAAAAGCCTCAAAACGTCGGGGTGGTATTTGGTGTAGATTTCCTTTAGAGTTACAAAGTTGCCCAAGGATTTTGACATTTTTTGACCGTTTACTATAACCAGCCCGTTGTGCATCCAGTAGCGGGCAAAGGGTTTTCCCGTTAAGGCTTCGGCTTGGGCTATTTCATTCTCGTGGTGGGGAAATATCAAATCCAACCCGCCGCCGTGGATATCTATAGTTTCCCCCAAGTGTTTAAATACAAAGGCTACACATTCGGTGTGCCAACCCGGGCGACCTTCACCCCAAGGGCTCTCCCATGCGGGCTCGCCTGCCTTGGAGCGTTTCCATAAAGCAAAGTCTAAGGGGTTGCTTTTTCCTTCGCCGGGCTCAACACGGGCACCCGCTATGAGTTCCTCGGGGTTTCGTTTGGACAGTTTTCCGTAATCCTTGAACTTTTCCACCGAGAAATAAACGTCCCCGTTGGGGGCTACGTAGGCATAACCTTTATCTATCAATTTTTGGATTATGTCGATTATTTCGGGAATATGGTCGGTTACCCTCGGTTCCACGTCGGCGGGCTTTACGCCGATAGATTCCATATCTTCGTAATAGCGGGCTATATAGCGGTCGGCAATTTCCATAAAGTGCTTGCATTCCTGTTTAGCACGGTTGATTATTTTGTCGTCTACGTCGGTGAAGTTTCTAACAAATTTAACTTTGTAACCTAAATGCTCCAAATAGCGGCGGAAGGTATCGAAAACTATTAGGCTTCTACCGTGGCCGACATGGCTATCGTCGTAAACGGTAACGCCGCAGGTATAAATCTTTACCTTGGGCGGGTTGGAAGGAACAAAATCCTCCAAAGTCCCGCTTAGGGTATTAAAAAGCTTTAACGTCATAAGGAAAAATTTAAAATCTATTCATCGAAAGGTATCTCTTCCTCCATACCCATTTGGGTTAGTTTTTCGGTAATTAGACGCTCCTCCCAGCATTTTTTACAAAAAACCAACCCTTCGATGTTGGGGTCTTCATAGAGCTCTTCCTTTGAGCCGCATTTAAAACATTCGGTGCTTTTGTCTTCCACCTTTTTTAGGTTTTTATAATCGCTTTCGAACTCCATCGGGGATAAGTTTAAAACATTAAAATGCGGATATTGGTCTACGGCCTGGGTGCGTTGGGAAAGGTTTTTGCAGGTTTCCTAAAAAAGGCGGGTCATGAAGTTTACGCCATTGGAAGGAAAAAATTTGTTCAACCTATAAGGGAAAAGGGATTAAAAATTACAGGTATTTGGGGTTCTCATCACATAGACCTAAAAGAGGTTTACGAAAAAATAGATGAGCTTCCCGTTAAGGATTTTGATTTGGTAGTACTGACCGTTAAAAGTTACGACACCGAAAGGGCTTTGGAAGACCTAAAGAAGGTTAACTTTAAATATCTCCTCCTTGCCCAAAACGGTTATGGAAATTATGAGAAAGCCACCTCGGTATTTGGAAAGGAAAAGGTTATCCTTTCGAGGGTTATCTTTGGGGCCCAAATCCTTGAACCGGGCCATGTAAAAGTTACCGTTATTGCCGACGATGTGGTTATAGGAAACCCCGACGGGGCTATAAAAGAGGAAGTTCTTAAAAAGTTGGCCCAAACCCTGAGGGAGGCGGGAATACCAACCCGTTATGAACCTACCGTTTACCAATACCTTTGGGACAAGATTCTTTATAACAGTGCTCTAAACCCGTTGGGTGCCCTTCTGGAAGTTAACTATGGAACCCTCGCCAAGTTGGAAGAAACCCGCCAACTTATGGATAGGATTATCGAAGAAATTTTCGCGGTTGCCCAAGCTAAAGGCATAAAGCTTTTCTATAAAAACGCCGAAGAATACAAAAAACATTTCTATGAAAAACTAATCCCGCCTACGGCGGAGCATTATCCTTCCATGCTCCAAGATATAAAGGCGGGCAAACCCACCGAAATAGAGGCCCTCAACGGTGCCATAGTTAGATTGGGTAGAGAGGTGGGAATTCCTACACCTGTTAATGAAGTTATTACCCAACTTGTGAAGGCAAAGGAAAAGTTAAACCTAAAAAACAATAGCACTCACCCTAAAGGGTTAGTTAACGCTCTAGGAAAAAACTTAATTTTCCAGCAATAGGAGATTGTCCTTGTGGATAACCTCCGAAGGTCGATTGGGGAATAACTTTTCTATTTCCCTTGTAGGTTTACCGATTATTTTTTTCAACTCTTTGGAGGAAAAATTAACCTTTCCCTTGGCAAAAATGTTTCCCTCGGGGTCGGAAAGGCTAACGGTGTCGCCCCTTTCGAAGGAGCCTTCAAATTTGGTAATACCCACCGCCAAAAGGCTTTTGCCCTCCAATAGGGCTTTTTTTGCTCCCTCGTCCACATAAAGGACTCCCTTGGGTTGTTCTATAAAGGCTATTAGTTTTTTCTTTCCCCTAACCGGTTTGGGGGAAGGTTTTATTAAAGTCCCTTCGAAGGGTTTTCCTTCTAAGACCTCCTCGAGGGGGGTATTTTTTCCTACTATCGCCAACGGTATACCGAGGGAGTGAACTATTTTTGCCGCCTCAAGTTTGGATTTCATTCCTCCCGAACCGTATTCGCTGGTGGTGGTTTTTACAAATTTCAAAACCTCTTCGGGAGAGTTAACCTCCCTTATGAGGGTGGAATTTTCATCCTTTGGGTCGCCCGTATATATTCCCCCCGCCGTGGACATTACTATTACAAACTTGGGGTTGAGCATTATGGAAAGGTAGGCGGCCAGAAAGTCGTTGTCGCCGAAAATTAGCTCCTCCACCGCTATGGTATCGTTTTCGTTCACTATGGGGATAATGTCCCAAGCCAAAAGTTGCCTAAAAGTGTTTCGGGCATTTTCGTAGCGTTGGCGGTTTTTAAAAACATCGGTATTTAACAATACTTGACTAACCTTTAGGTTGTAGTTGGCAAAAACGGTATCGTAAAGGTGCATAAGGTAGGCCTGCCCTATGGAGGCCAAGGCCTGCTTTTCCACCAAGGTTTTAGGTTTCCTTCCCAAATTTAGCTTTTTTATTCCGGCCAAAACCGCCCCCGAAGAAACCAAAACAAATTTATAACCCTTCTTTTTAAGTTTCTTTATCTGTTGGGCCAAAGAGGAGATAAAAGAAAGGTCGATATCGCCTTCGGCTGTTTGGAGCAGATTGGAGCCTATTTTTACTATAACCAGCATGCCAGTCTATTTAATGTTGACCCAAATTTCTACCAACCTTCAAATAGCCTTAGGGCAAAAATTTCGGGTAGTCCCACCTTTCTAATTTCTTCCAAAACCTTTTTCTTGTCGAAATCAACCCTTTTTAAGGTTAATCGGTTGGTATCGGTGTCCCATATTGCAAAGGAGGCCAAGGGAATACCGTCGCGGGGTTGGCCCACACTCCCAGGGTTTATTAAAAATTTCCAACCCTCCTTTAGGGGGAAATTTTGAAAATTCCTAAACTCCCTAATTTGGTTTCCGTTGTAAGCAAAAACCACCGGTTGGTGGGTATGGCCGTAAACCGTGTAGGGTTTGTCCACCAACTCCAGCGTTTGGGCCGCCGAATAAGCGTCGGTTATGTATTCCATAGAGAGCGGATTTAAAGGCGTATCGTGAACCAAGTAGCTATTTCCCAAATCCAACCGTAGGGGTAAAAGGGCTATTTTCTTTTTCAAATCCTCCCGTAGGGTTTCCAAAGTCCACAATATGGCATAACGGGCAGCGTCGTTGAAATAATCGGCATCCATCAACCCCGCAACTATCGCGTCGTGGTTTCCCATTACCACACGGTCGGCGTATTCAAACACCCATTGGGCCACCTCGTTGGGCCAGGGGTAATAACCGACTATATCGCCCGCACACCATATTTGGTCGTAGCCTATCTTTTTTATTTCTCGCCAAACGGCCTCCAAAGCCGGCCAATTGGCGTGAATATCGCTTATTAAAACTATCCTCACGGCTTCTTATCCCCCTTGAAAATTTCCCGCAACCGAATTTAATTAAACCCGTTAGTGCGACTGCGATTATTCAAAGAGTCTAAAGATAAAAATTTCAGGGGTAAAGGCTCTAAAATCTCCAAAGAGAAAAGCCGTCGCTTCCCTAAGAAGGAGGAAAAATCTCTCCACTCCAAGGAAGAAAAACCCCTGCCTTCCGATGGCCCCAACGAAATACTCCGAAGGGAAACCTTTAACTCCGAACCCGAGGAGGACATTTATAAAATCGCCGTCGGCTACGACCCCGAAGACAATCCCTATCCCCTGTTCGATTACGCCTTTGAAATGGCCAAACTGCTAAAGGGGAAGGTTATTTTTGTCCACGCGTTGGAAGAAATAGTTAAAACCGACCGTGTTGAGGAAGAGGAAAAATCTATTCTCCAAA
The DNA here is from genome assembly GCA_013153315.1 of Aquificota bacterium. Taxonomy (GTDB): domain Bacteria; phylum Aquificota; class Aquificia; order Aquificales; family QOAS01; genus QOAS01. The sequence continues at coordinate 10,541 of JAADES010000007.1, read as the reverse complement.
AGCTTACAGAAATTCTAAGCAATTACACCCGCTATAGGGTTCCTATGGAGATAAAAATCCTTTACGGTAAGTCGATAGAAACTTTCCAAAAGTTGGTGGAAGAGTTCCACATAGACCTTTTTGCGTTTTACTTTTACAAGAAACTTTTCGGTAAAAGCTTTTCCCAAGAGTTGTTGGAATATCTACCTACCAACCTCTTGGTGGTTAAGGACAATATAAAGTTCCGAAAAATAAAAAAAGTCCTGGTTCCCGTAGACTTTTCCGAAAGTAGTTTTAAACAAAAGGAGTTTATTGAACGGTTATTAACATATTCCCCCTACAGGTTGGAAATCGATTTTGTCCATATAGTGGAAGAAGAAAACACCGACCCCTCCAAAGAAGAAGAAATTAGATACCTTTTCAAGGAATTATTCGGAACCACCGAAAAGTTAATACTGTTAAACGGAGACCCCGAGGAGGTAATTATCGAACTCATCCACGAAAAGGATTACGATTTGGTAGTCTTAGGTAGAACGGGAAAAGGTTTAAACCAAGAGGGGGGAAGAGTTTCCAAAACGGTAGTTAAGGAAGCTCCCTGCCCCGTGGTTTTGGTTTGATTAAATTAACTCCCGAATGGGAAATTCATTCGTTAACCCATTGCGCAAGGAGGGTGCTAGTGTTAAATGCCCTCTTCCCCCCTTTGGGAGATATGTTTTAAAACCTCTGTGGTTCGGTTTTATAGCCCCCCTTTTTAGGAAGGTTTTTAAGGTAAATGCTTACAATGTGGAGGTTTTAAATACCCCCGAGCCTTTAATAATAGCCCCCAACCATAGAAGTTATATCGACCCACCCCTAATAAATGCGGTAGTTAACGAACCTTTGGTTTTTTTAGCCAAAAAGGAACTGTTCCAAGGAAAACTAAAAAATTGGTTTTTTAGAAATATGAACGCCATACCCGTAGACCGTTCCAAGGCAGATTTTGAGGCTTTAAACGAGGCTTTAAAACGACTAAAGCAAGGTTGCAAGGTTTGCATATTTCCCGAAGGTAGAAGGGCACCCGAAACGGGCTTTTTAAAACCCAAACCCGGGGTTGGTTATTTGGTGGCAAAATCCCGCGTCAAGGTTGTTCCCGTCTATATTCACAACTCAACCTTAATCCTCTCTTCGGACAATAAAAAATTTCGAATACCCAAGGAGGAGGTAAAAATAATCTTCGGCCAACCTTTGGAGTTTGAAGAAATTGAAGATTCACCCAAAGGTTATAAAAAAATAGCCAACCTTATTATGGAAGAAATTAAAAAGTTAGCCCGGCAGGTAGAGAAATTTTAATATTTTCCTCCATGTGGAAAAAACTTCTTCTTTGTGCGGGGTTGATTGTTTCCTCTATAAGTTTTGCCGCAAAAATTAACATTTCGGCCGACCGTTTTATAAGCGAAGGCAACAAAGTTATTTATATAGGCAAAGTGGTGGTTAAAAGCCCCAAAGCACTGCTAACCTGCGACAAGCTAACCATAGTGTTTGACCAAAACCGCAAACCCAAAGAAATAATAGCAGAGGGCCATGTTATCTATAGCGATGGCCAAAACAGCGCAACGGGAGACAAAGCCTTCTTATACCCCAAAGAGAATTTGGTTGTCCTTATCGGCAACGCGGTGGCCAAAACCAAAGACGGGGTTATTAAAGGCGATAAATTGGTTTACAACTTAAAAACGAAAGAAATTAAGGTTGAAGCGGTAAGTCAGCGTGTTCAGTCGGTAATAGTAATTACGGGCGATTGAAGTTCCGAGCTTCTAATTTGGAACGACAAATGGATAAATTAAAAGAGCAAAGGCGATTTTTATTTTAAAATCCATACGGCGTCCCCTGCGGGTAGCTCATCAATAGCTTCTATTCCATACATTTTGGCCTTTTCTTGAAGGGTAACATCTGGACTCCAGAATTCCCATTTCTTAGCTTGGTTATTCCAGTGCCATACAGCAGTTACTCCTTTGAATAATTCTGCTATTTGAGAATTTTCAAGAGAACAAAGGATTCCTATATTATCCCAACCCGAAGGCAAATTTCCTATGTCTTGTGATGTTAAACACTGTGTTGTATTAGCTGAAATTTCCACGGGAGCTTCATCAGTTCCTACAACCCGAACGTCATCAAAATATGTTGGGCCGGTATCTATATTGTCTGTACTTGGGCAATCACCAATCCGTATACCGTGAAGGCCGTAATAGGCAGATGGATTATCTTTTTTTCTACTAAAAGTTTCTACCGAGCCATCTTTAAAATAATAAGTTGTAGTAACGATGCCCTTTTCTATGTCTAAATCGGAAGTGTAAAACTTATACCCATTTAAGTAAACCGTGCAATGTGTAGTTTTTGTGTCTAATATCAAGCGTATATCATTCCAAGCGTTAAGTTTCATTGGTACTTTATCGGGGCCGTAATAAGTGCACTGGTTATTTCCATTTTCGTCTGTATAGCAAATCCTAAAAAGGTTATCCTTTGCGGTGAAGCCTAACCAACAGTAACCCCAACCCCAAGTAGCTCCAGATTGATTAATAAGAGAAATCCACCCATTATTCCCTTGGTCGGTAGCATACATTTTGTAGTCAACGACAACGTAACGGTGTTTAAAAACGTCAAAGTTATAATGAACATTTGCACACCAGTTTGGGACTCCCCAGACTTGGAAAGATTTACTGCCAGTAGCTGCTTTTTTATCTGTAACTACCTGATAGTTATCTCCTTTTCCGTTATAGATAATTTCAAACCCCGACGGCAAACTTCCTACGGGAAATTCTTCAAAAGAAGTATCCAGAAAGACTTCTTCGCTGGAAAAACCTGTTAACGTTAAGCAGGTAAACAATCCAACCGCAAGAAATTTTTTTCTTGCTTGCATAAGAATAATAGTATTTTTTTGCATAAAATTAGGCAGTCGATGGAGCTTTTTGGGCTTCTGCCCGTTTACAAACCCCGCGGCCCCACCTCCACCGAAGTGATGAACACTATTAAAAAACATTTTTCTGTAAACCGAATTGGACACACGGGAACCTTAGACCCCTTTGCCGAAGGGCTTTTGGTATTCTTAATAGGCAAAGCCACCCGCCTTAGCGAGTATTACCAAAAGCTACCCAAAGAGTATATTACGACGGGCTTATTGGGAACAATAACCGACACCTACGATATTACGGGAAAACCTTTAACCCCACCGAAGGAAAATATCGAAATTTCCAAAGATAGGTTATTGGAGGTTTTGGAAACCTTTAAAGGGAAAATCTTACAAACCCCGCCGCCTTTTAGTGCTAAAAAAATTAAAGGAAAAAGGGCTTACAAATTGGCCCGTCAAGGGAAAAAGGTTTCCTTAAAACCTGTCGAGGTTTCCATTTATGAATTAGAACTTTTGGAGTTCAACCCTCCCTATTTCACCCTTAGGACGGTCGTTTCGGGAGGAACCTACATAAGGAGTTTAATCCACGATATCGGCCAAAAGTTGGGAGTGGGCGCGACCACCTATTCCCTTAAAAGAACAAAAATAGGTTCCCTCTCTTTGGAAGAAGCCTTCCCCTTGGAGGAACTATTAAATAAACCCCCCACAGAGTTGGAAAATATCTTGTTGCCTCCCGATAAAGGTCTGGACTATATGCCCGAGGTGGAACTATCTTTGCAAGACCTTTCTCTGGTTAAAAATGGAAGAAAAATCCCTCTAAGGGAAGATATCGAAGGTGAACTTTTCCGCCTTAAGTTTAAAGGAAATTTGGTCGCCTTGGCCAGGAAGGATAAAAATCTTTTAAAACCCGAAAAGGTTTTCATAAGCCCTATCGGTAACTGACGTCCTAATGGACTTCATTTAGTTCTTCTCCTACGGCGGTAGCTTTTTCTTTTCCTTTTTGCGGTCTTAAATTGGGAAGAAACTTCGAAGGTTAAATTTTTTAACTTTTCCAACTCTTTGGTGGTGAATTCTTTTATTTTTTCCATAAAAAGCTTATAGCCTTTTTCGCCTACCTTTTTAAGGTGGATATTTTCCAAAGCCTTTTCCCAGCGGGCGGTCATTTCGGGAGAGGAAACCTCACTTTGGCGGAGCTTTTTAATAAGTTCAATACCTTTTTCGGTAGGTATTAAAGTTTTCCCCCGCGTGGTTATATACCTTCTCTTTTTTAGGGTTTCAATAATTTGGGCCCTTGTAGCGGGGGTTCCCAAACCGAGTTTTTCCATTTCCTTTAAAAGAGTTCCTTCGGTATAGCGTGGCGGCGGTTGGGTTTGTTTCTTTTCGGCCCACTCTTTGAGCTTTTTAACCTTATCCCCCTCCTTTAGGTCGGGTAGGGTTGGGTTCTTCCTTTCTTTGGAACTGTAAAGCTCTTTCCAACCGAGGGATATCTCCACCTTTTCCCGTGTTAGGAAGAAATACTTTTGACCCACTTCGGTTATGACGGTTATTACTTCGTAAACATAGGGAGGGTAGAAAACGGCCAAAAATCTCCTTTTTATGAGGTTGTAAATTTTTAGTTCGTCGGCGGTTAAATTTCCCGAAGGTGGAGCCAAAGGTATAATGGCGTGGTGGTCGGTAAGCTTTGAGTCGTCGAAAACCCTTTTACCCACTTTGGAAATTTGTTTTATAAGGTCTTCCCTGCCGAGGGATTTTAAAATTTCTGCTACCAAATCTTTGGAACTGGCGGGAAGGTGTTTAGCCTCCGTTCGAGGATAGCTTATTAGTTTTCTCTGCTCATAGAGCTTTTGGGCAATATTGAGGGTTTTATTGGCACTGAAACCGTAAAGTTTATTTGCCTCCCTTTGGAGGGTAGTCAAAGAATGCAACAGCGGCGGGTTTTCTCTTTTTGTTTTTCTTTCCACCTTTAGGACTTTTCCGTATTTATACCTTTTGAGGTCTTGGATTATCTTTTGGGCCTCTTGCTGGGAAAACCCAAAAAACTCTTTTTGGGACATTTGAAAGTTGTATATTTAAAAATTGTTATGGATATCACAAGCCTAAACATTGACCAAATGGTGGTTGGTAACGTTTTGCAGGCAAACGTAGGAACTTTGAAAACCACCCTCGATATGAACCAACAGCTTATGGAAATTCTGCTTCAAAGCATAATGGTGGGAACAAACAACCCAACGGGAACGGGCGTGCAGTTGGATATCTACGCGTAGGAAACTAAAATTTTCTCAAATGTCTTCCTTACGTTTCTTCTTCTTTTTGTCTTTGTTTATCTTAGCTTGTGCCCCACCTAAGCAGAAAATTAAAATCCCCGAAAACCTTTTATGGAACAATATCCCCCGACCCTTTAAAGGGACTATATTGATAGATAACACCCAAATTCCCTTTAAATATTATCCTTCCAAAGACAGGATAGTATTTCCTTTGACTCTAATGGGGTTTGTTCGGTATCACAATAAAACCCTCTGTTTGTTAAATTATTGCAAACAATACCCGATAGAGTTGTGGCGAATAATAAAGCATAGGTTGGTTTTACCAAATTATGAAGTTTCTTCCACCGAAAGGGGTTATGCCATTTATTCCTCCAAAGGGAACTTATCGGTTTTCCTCTGGACGGATAGAAACTTTCACCCTTATGAGGCTCAAATTTGCCAACCGTCCCAAGGATGTTTAAATATCAAATACCAACAAAGGGTTGTTGTTGTGCCTTTTTACACCAAAAGGTTGGAAATTTCTCTTAAATAATTGCCTATGCCTTGGAGAATTAGGGTAAAAAAGAAATTTCAGGCAGCCCACTATCTGACAAATTACAAAGGGGGAAACGAACCTCTGCACGGCCATACTTGGGAAGTTGAAGTTTTCCTAAGGGCCGATAAATTGGATGCGGCCGGCGTTGGGGTTGATTTTGTAGATATCGACCAATATTTGGAAGAAATTTTGCCCAACTACACCTGTTTGAACGATATATATCCCTTCTCCCCTTCGGCGGAAAATGTGGCCCGCTACCTTTATAGGAAAATAAAAGAGAAATTCCCCCAATTGGAAAAAGTGGTAGTTTGGGAAACCGAAAATTGCGGGGCGGAATATTGGGAAGAATAAAGTTTTTGCTAAAAATCCAAAAACTTCCAAGGGTTAAAGAATAATTTTCCCGACCATGGGAAAAAAGCTTCTTTTAGCTTCTACTTTTGTAGGAATAAACTTGTTTACAGCCGTTTACTATTTCGATTTTCCCTCCCTTGGAACACCCTCCTCCTATCCCCATGCCCAAATAAAGGAAAATATCCAAGTGAGCCCCAACTATATGTATGCCCAACTGGGGGCATTTAAAAACTACGCCAACGCCCAAAAACTTTTGGAAAAACTTAAACAGATAAAGGGGGTTAACGGTTATATAGAAAACACCGACGGTTTATTTAAAGTTATAGCCGTTTTTCCCAACCGCAGGGAAATTATAAACCAACTTCAAAGGGAGTTCAATATAAGACACTTCTATGCCCTAAAGAAGGAAAACCAATAAACTTTTTCTACCGAAAGGGATTTTAAAATTTTTCCTACCTCCGAAGCGGTTGCCCCGGTAGTTAAAACATCGTCAATAACCAAAATAGTTTTTCCTTTAACAAGGTCTAAATATTCTTTCCTAACGGTGAAATTGTTTTTTACCAACCTAAAGCGGTAAAGTTTATCTTTTGCCCTCGAAAGGGGACGTCTAATTTTTAAACGCCTAATTAGGATAGGTTTAACTTTATTCCCTAGAAAGGTTTCCTTAACCATTTCCAAAGGGGGGTTAAAGCCTCGGATAAACCATAACTTTAAAGGGTCAGGTGGAACAACGGTAACATAATCGGGATTAATTTCTTTATAAATATCTTCCAAAAAAGGTTCGGCCAATTTTCCCACTTGGCGGGCAAGGGAAGAAACATTTTTAAACTTTATAAGGTCTACAATTCTTTGCCCTATACCTTTGTGTTCAAAGATAGTATAGAAACCGTCCACATAGGGGACTGCTAAAGTTTCAAACCTTTTGGTGGGTATAAGCTGATAAAAACAGACCTCACAAAGGTAGCCTAAATCGGATATTTCCCTTTTTAGGCAGTTAACACATCTTTCCTCAAAAAGAAGTTTAAATAACCACAGTTTCAAATTTGGGAAAAACATTAGGGTTATTCTTTAACCTGCAATTTGGTCAAAAATTCTGCTTTAAACATCTCCTTATCGGGGGTTATAACAAAAATTTCCTGAACTGTTGAGCCGTTTTTTAATAACAATTTCCAACCGCTGGGGGTTTCGTATTTTAAATAAAGCCCTTTTTTGCCCCTACCTTTTTGGTTTCTGAAAATCCTACCGGGAATGATAGCTTCTACACTTTCTAACTTTTCAAGTTCTTTTAAAAATTTTTCTCCGTCCTCTATAAGGTGATGCTCTTTTTTGATTTTCCCTTGTCGGTATTTGTTGGGCATAAAGAAAAAAGTTAAAGGGATAAAAATTAATCTTCCAGCTTGAGGACACTTAAAAAGGCATCTTGGGAGAGCTGAACTTTACCGAACTGTTTTAAGCGTTTTTTTCCTTCTTTTTGCTTTTCGAGGAGTTTTTTCTTCCTTGTAACGTCACCACCATAACATTTAGCCGTTACATCGGCCCTAAGGGCGGGTATTCTTTCGGAGGCAATTATCTTATTACCTATTCCAGCCTGCACCTTTATATCGAACAGTTGGCGGGGAATTGTCTCTTTTAACTTTTCAACCAATTTGCGGGCTGTTCGGTAGGCTTTATCCCTGTGAACAATAAAGGAAAGTGTATCTACAGGTTTGTTGTTTATAAAAATCCTTAGCTTAACCAAATCGTCGCGGCGGTATCCCAAAAATTCGTAGTCGTAGGAAGCAAAACCTCGAGTTACCGATTTTATTTTGTCGTGGAAATCGGTAATAATTTCGGCCAAGGGCATTTCATATTCCAATACAACGGTGTTAGGGTCTAAGAATTCAAATTTTTTCTGAATGCCCCTTTTCTCCTGGCACAGTTGCATAACGGCACCTAAATAGTCCTTGGGGGTAACTATAGTCACCAAAACCCAAGGTTCCTCAATCCACTGGTATTTATCGGGGGAAGGAAGTTCTTCGGGGTTTCTAATCTCTTTGTAGCTACCGTCATTCATCTTTACCCGATAAATAACGTTGGGGGTGGTTATTATTAGCCTTGCTCCATATTCCCTTTCCAACCTTTCTTGGACTATTTCCATATGTAAAAGCCCTAAAAAGCCCGCCCTAAATCCTAAGCCCAAGGCTGGCGAACTTTCAGGTTCGTAAACTAAAGCCGCGTCGTTAATTGAATACTTTTCTAAAGCGTCGCGTAGTTCCTCGTAGGTGTAGTCGTCGGCAGGATAGAGTCCGGCAAACACCATAGGTTTGGCCGGTTTAAAACCGGGAATAGGCTCGGGGGTTGGATTTTGGGCGTCGGTAATGGTATCACCAACCCTAATATCCTTAACGTCTTTAATAGAGGCGGCTATATAGCCCACCTCGCCGGCCGACAGTTCCTTTAGGGGGGTTTGTTTAGGGGTTTGAGTTCCAACCTCGGTAACTTCAAATTCTTTACCCGTAGACATCAGGCGGATTTTCGTTCCTCTTTTAACCTTTCCATCGAATATTCGGACGTAGGCTATAGCTCCCTTGTAGGGGTCATAGTAGGAATCAAAAATTAACGCTTTTAGGGGTTTGTTGGGGTCTCCCTCCGGTGGGGGAATTCTTTTTACTATCGCCTCAAGGAGTTCTTTTATTCCTATACCCTCTTTGGCAGAAACTAAAATAGCCTCTTCGGGGTCTAAACCTAAGATATTCTCTATCTGTTCTTTTACCCTATCTATATCCGCCGAAGGTAAGTCGATTTTGTTTATAACCGGAATAATTACCAAATCCTGTTCTACCGCCTTCCAAAAGTTGGCTATAGTTTGGGCCTGTATACCTTGGGTGGCATCTATTACCAAAAGAACACCTTCGCAAGCCGCCAATGAACGGGAAACCTCGTAGGAAAAATCCACGTGCCCCGGAGTGTCTATCATATGAAGTTCGTAGGTTTTCCCATCGTCGGCTTGATAGTAAAGCCTTACCGCTTGAAGTTTTATTGTTATACCCCTTTCCCGTTCTATATCGAGGGTATCCAGCATCTGTTCCTTTAACTCCCGCTGGGATACCGCCCCGCAGAATTCTATCATTCGGTCGGCCAATGTCGATTTTCCATGGTCTACGTGGGCTATTATGGCAAAGTTTCTTATATGCTCAAGCTTCATCGAGAATTATTATTGTTCCCACGGCAGGGACATTGTTCTAACTAAGAATTTCAAAGATTTCTAAATTAATGAAGATTCTCATTCTGACCGAAAAACCTTCCCAAGCGAGGGATTTCGCCAAAGCCTTAGGCAATTGCAAACAAAAGGAAGGTTATTATGATTGCGGAAAATATATAATCACTTGGGCGGTAGGTCATTTATTTGAAATAGACGATTCGGTAGCCCCTACAAAATGGAGTTTAGAAACATTGCCTATTTATCCCGAAAAATTCAAGTTGAAACTTCGCCGCGGCGGGGGAAAGCAGTTTAAGATTATTAAAGGATTACTCAGAGGCTCTGACTCGGTAATTCTTGCTTCGGTTGGATATGATGAACCCATTCTAATTTTTGATGGAGAAAAACCCATATTTACTTCGGTAGGAGAATTTGTTGACCGTTTTTTTGACACCGGTTGTTCACTCTTGCGGTTTTTGACTCCCCTAACACCAACTTTTAAAACATCGGTCAACACAAGGGCCAATAACGGAAGTTTTCGAGAAGATAAAATTCTTCCTAAAAGATTTTATTGTCTTGCTTTTGACAAAGAAGGTAAAGTAAAACTACGACCTATAAAAGGAGTTGTTCGTCATAAAGCAGACCTCCATAGGTTATATCGAATAAAAACCTCCTATGGTAGGGAGATAATAGCCAGCGAACATCATTCTTTTTTCGTTTTGAAAGATGGAAAACCTAGACCTGTCGAAACGAAAAAACTGTCCGTGGGGGATGAAATTCTTGTTCCTGCAAATATAAATTTGCCTGAAAGGGAAATTGTTTTAGACCTCCTTAAAGAATTTATAAATAATGGTAGTTTTGAGAACATTGAAGTTGAAAGTAAATGTTTAGAAAGCTTTTTGATTGAAATAGCTGTAGAAAAAGTAGATAAGTTTTTTGGAAAGGTAGCAGTCTTTGATACAGAAGGTTTAAAAAAGATTAAACAAAAAAGATTGAAGTTAGGTATATCTCAAGCAAAGTTAGCAGAGCTAATAGGGGTAGTTCAAAGTGCTATTTCCCTTTTTGAAAGTGGCAAGAGTAACCTAAAAGTTGAAAAGGCTCAAAAACTTTTAGATATCTTAGGTTTAAAAATTCCTTTTGATATAAAAGTAGACGGGAGGGTTCAGCAGGTTCAAAAATTAGTTTCAAAAACAAAAAAAAGCAGGAAGGCCACTACGAGGGGTAAACGTTTGTTAAGTGTTTTGAATTTGGAAATTTTAAATTTCCTTTTGAAAAATTGCACAGATTTAACCCTCTCACTAAAGGGAACAAATTCAAATAAAACCAAATTTTCAAGATTTTTAAAATTAGATG
>JAADES010000050.1 GCA_013153315.1 Aquificota bacterium | reverse complement strand
ATTTGGTTGCGGGCGTGGCGGAACTGGCAGACGCGGCGGATTTAAAATCCGCTGGCCGTAAGGCCGTCCGGGTTCGACTCCCGGCGCCCGCACCATCTTTTTAAATCACATTCAGCGAAATATCCAACCATCTGGCCGAGTGAATAATAGAGCCCGAGGAAATATAATCGACTCCCGCCTTGGCGTAATCAACTATATTGTTTTCGTTAATACCGCCCGAAGCTTCTATTTCCATATCGGGACGTTCTTCGCGGATTATTTGGACGGCCTCTTTAACATCTTCCACCGAAAAATTGTCCAACATAACTATATCCACCGGCAGGGCTAAAACTTTCATTAACTCTTCAAAGTTTGAGACCTCCACTTCCACCTTATAGACGGGGGATATTAGTTGTCTTACCCTTCGGACGGCCTCTTCCACACTGCCGGCAACCTTTATGTGGTTGTCTTTTATCATCACCATATCGTATAGGGCAAAGCGGTGGTTTTCACCTCCGCCAACTTTGACAGCGTATTTTTCGAAAACTCTAAACCCGGGGGTGGTTTTCCTCGTATCCAACAACCTAACAGGGTAGTTTTTAATCTTTTCAACCATTGAACGGGTTTTGGTAGCTATACCGCTCAACCTTTGGAGGATATTTAAAGCAACCCTTTCCCCCATTAGGATTATCTTGGCATTACCCTCCAGTTCTAAAAGAACATCCCCTGCTTGGAATTTTTCCCCTTCCCAGCGGTGGGGGGTGAAATTTATTTCCGCACCGAGGAGTTTAAAAACTTTTACCGCAAAGGGCAAGCCCGCTAATACACCGTCCTCTTTGGCAACTATTTGGGCTTTAACCCTCTCCCCTCTAAAAATGCCTTCCGTTGTAAGGTCTACCCTTCCTATGTCCTCGTTGAGGTAGTTTTTCAATAACTCTTCAACCAACAATGGGTTCATAGGGATTATTTAACATATACGCCAAAATGCACCTCATTTTAATGAGGGGATAGAGGTTTACGAAGTAAACCGTATTCCGCCCTAGAGCGTTAACACCAGCGAAAGCTGGTGTGCTATTGTTAAGCGTTAACCCTTAAGGGAACTATAGTCGGTATAATCCGCCGAACGGAAAGGGTTTATTTTTCTATCAAATATTCCAATCCACCAGCTGGCTCCCTTCGGGTTGGTTAACAAACGGGCTTCATTGCTACTATAGAGTTGTCATTTCTCGGACGACCTTCGAAGATTATAACTCCACCCGCAGTTGGGTCATTAAAGAATGGCCTCCAACAGGTGTTGATTTTTTGTAAAAGCTGTCTAAAATTAAATTTTAAAGGGAATAACTGCAGGGGAAAGCCTCCCCTGCGACCCGTAAAGCTTAAAGCTTAACAAACAATGTACCCGTGGACTGCGGGGATTTTAAGCCCGTGGAGTGGGGTAAGCGTTAACCCCACGCTACGCGTGGGTGCTATTGTTATCCCCACGGTGAAGCGGGAAGCCCACGACTTTAGTCGTGGGAGGAAGTCACTATCGCAGGAAGCTAAAGAAAAAATTTTCCCAGCTGAGGACAGTCTTCCAAAAATAGCTTTTGAAGGTTTACCTTCTTGGAAAAAACATCCGCACCGAGGAATACTATTTGCTTATTTCCCCAGTGGGGGTTTTCAGCCAAAAACTTTTTAACCGTAAGAAGGAGCCTTTTTAATTTCCGGCAGTCTATCCTTTCAAGGTTGTTTTTATTTTTAGAAGACCCCTTAACTTCTACTATTAAGAGAACTTCCTCCCCTTTTTTGGTTTTATAACAACCCAATAGGTCTATTTCTCCGAACCTACTTCGGTAGTTTCTTTTCAATATTTTGACCCCTTTGGAGGTTAAGAAAGAGGCTACCGAATCTTCGTAGGGTTTTCCCTTTTTCATAGGGGAAAGTTTAAGAGGAAAAGGGTTAATAAATTTAAACCAAACCGTATTTAATTAAAAGCTCGGCTATTTGCACCGCGTTGGTTGCCGCACCCTTACGAATATTGTCGGCCACCACCCACATATTTAAACCGGGGTCAAAAACTCGGTCCTTTCTTATTCTTCCAACAAAAACCTCGTCCTTACCGGCGGCGTAGATTGGTAGGGGATATTCATTTTCTGCAGGGTTATCCACAACCACAACGCCGGGGGCTTTGCTTAAAATTTCCCGTGCCCTTTCGGGGGTTATTTCCTTTTCGGTTTGAATAGATATGCTTTCGCTGTGGCCGTAGAATACGGGCACCCTAACGCAGGTGGCCGAAACATTGATATTATTGTCGTGCATAATTTTGCGGGTTTCAAAGAGCATTTTGTTTTCTTCTCTGGTATAACCATCTTCGAAGAACCTATCTATATGGGGTAAAGCGTTAAAGGCTATCTGATGGGGAAACTTCCGGGCGGGCGGAAGCTCGGCTTGGATTTCGGCCAATATTTCGGGCGATAGGTCTTCCTCTCCCAAACCGCGTTCTTCTAAGGCTTTGCACCAGGCTTTAGTTTGTCTTATAAGGTCGGCTATGGCTTTTGCTCCCGCCCCGCTTACCGCCTGATAGGTGGAGACTATTACATTTTTTATTCCCGCCTCATCGTAAATCGGTTTCAGGGCTACAACCATTTGAATGGTGGAACAGTTAGGGTTGGCTATTATTCCCTTGTGCTCCTTAACGTCTTCAGGGTTTACCTCTGGAACTACCAAAGGAACATCGGGCTCCATTCTCCAAGCGGAAGAGTTGTCCACCACTATAGCACCGTCGGCGGCAAATTTGGGAGCCCACTCTTTGGAGGTAGACCCGCCCGCGGAAAATAGGGCTATATCTATCCCTTTAAAGGAATCAAAATCTTCCAAAGCACGGACTGTATATTCCTTTCCTCGGAAGGTTATTTTTTTACCCCTACTGCGGGCCGAAGCAATCGGAATAAGTTCCTCGACCGGAAAATTCCTTTCTTCCAACACCTTTAGGAAGGTTTTTCCTACTTCCCCTGTAACTCCTACTATTGCTACTTTGTAACCCATCGTAGGTTTTTATTTTGTTGGGAAACCTATTTAATTGTTATTGAACCATGACCAGAAAAAGGAAAAAAAGGGCTTCGGATTTAAAACCCACCACCGGGTTGGTTAAAAATGCCCTTTTCAATATTTTGGGAAATATCGAAGGTCTAACCTTTTTAGACCTTTTTGCGGGAACGGGACAAATAGGATTGGAGGCCGAAAAGCGGGGGGCGGAGGTTACTTTTGTAGAAATTCACAGAAAAAGGGCCGAAGATATAAAACAAAAAACCCGTAAAGGTAAGGTAATAGCTTCCGACGCATTGAGGGCTCTTTATAAACTCGGACAGTTTGACATAATTTTTGCCGACCCTCCCTACAACTACGACAAATATAAACAGCTAATAAAGTTAGCCCAAGAACACCTTTCCGACGGAGGACTTTTAATAGTTGAACACTTTAAGAAGGTGGATTTAGAACCGTTAACCCCTACGGGATTGGAATATGAAGATAAAAGAACTTACGGGGATACCGTTTTATCTTTCTTCCGTAAGAAGGAAGAAGACGGTTTCTTTTAAAGAAAACTTTTTAAGCTTAGGAACATAAAAATAAACCTTTTATGGAAGCTTTTCTGCTTAAAAAGTTAATAACCTATTGGATTCTCCTACCGCCGGGGAATATTATTTTGCTCTTACTAATTGTGGCCCTCTATTTATTTTTTACCGACCGTAAAGGAACGGCAAAATTTTTAACCTTCCTGGCGGTGGTTTTATATGCCCTTTCAATCAAACCGGTGGCTGTTTATCTAATTTCTCCTTTGGAACATCAATATAAAGTTCCCTCCAAGGAGGAAAGGGACAGTTGCGACGTTATTGCCCTTTTGGGCGGTGGTGTTAAACCCGACGCTCCCTTTTTGGATTTAAAAAATGACCTAACCGAGGATACGACAAAAAGGGCGGCGGCCACTCTAAAGCTCTATGAGGAAAAACCGCGTTATATAATTGCCAGCGGTTATTCGGTCTTCGACAATATTTCCGAAGCTCAGGTTATGAAAAATTGGTTAACCTATTTCGGCGTTAATCCCGACTACATTATTACCGAAAGCCGTGCACGGGACACTTTCGAAAATGCAGAATATATAAAGAAAATCTTTGATTTAAACGCTTTTCAAAAGGTTTGTATAGTAACCAGCGCCTACCATATGCCCCGCACCGTTTTGTTGTTCAAAAGGGTAGGATTTGAAAATTTCCAGATGTTACCCGTTCCTGTGGACTTTAAATCGGAAAAGATTAATTGGAACGTTTACGATTTCCTACCCCGCAGCTATTGGCTTAATGTTTCCGCCAAAGCTATAAAGGAGTATGTTGGTCTGTTTTATTACAAAATGGCCTATTAGTTTTTATTCTTTTTTAAATTTAAATACCCGCCAAACTTCGCTTTTAATCGGCTCTATCACAACCTTGTCGCCGCTGTTTAGCGGTTCTGTTGCAAAAACGGTTTTATTTAAAATTCTGCCGTCCTGCAACCTTAGCGTTGCCCTGTAAAGGTAATCGCCCAACATTTCCACCTTTTCAACTTTTGCTTTTAGTGTCCTCCTAATGTTTCCTACCATTTTTTCCCTTTTTGGTCGGTTTATTAAAAACCCTATTAGGGCTATTGCTATCATTCCTATACCCGCAGCTATTAATAGCTTTTCCATAGCGGGTAAAGAATTTTTTGAAAATTTTTGCAAATACAAAGGGTTTTAACTGTCAACTGCTAAAAGTTTGCAATTATAAAAATATGGCAAAAATTAGAAAACTACTTTTTCCAATTCCATCGGTAGGAACCTTTTTTATAAAACCGATAAAGGGAACCATCCTTAACAATAACACCGCGGTCGGTTTCTATAAATAGAACATCCTCATCGGCTAAATCCCAAGAATGTAATTCCCCTATAGGTTTGCCTTCTTCGGAGGTTTCCAAACGGGGGACACAAATTTTTTGTTTTATTTCCCCTTCGGGGGTTTGGGTATATAACCAGCTCCCCCCTTTGCACACGCTTTTAACTTTTCCAAATTCTTCCCCCAAAAGGGATTGGATAAATTCAATAACCGCCATAAGAAATGGAAAATAAAAACCGATGGGTGAATTTTTTGCAAAGGTTTATTCCCTTTATAGGAAAAATCCCCTTTTGTTTCTAATCGGGGCGGGACTGTTAGCTTTTTTTATCCTAATTGCGGTTTTAAAGGTTATTTTTAGCCTAATAGGGTTTATCTTCCAGTTATTGCTTCTAATTGTGGGAACTTCGGTAATTGTCGTATTCCTAAACCTGTTTATTAATAACTATTCCCGCTATGGGGATTTTGAAAAGGCTTTATCCGCTTCGGTGGAGGATTTTAAAAAACTCCTTTCCGACTTTGGGAACTTTGTAAAGAAAAAATTAAAACTTTAAGGGCTTGAAAGATTTTTTATAACCGCCTTAACTATCCTTTGGGGGCCTTTTCCATCGATAAGCTTTCTTCCCAGTTCGGATAGCTCTTTTCTTATTTCTCTATTTTGGATTTCCCGAAGGGCTTTTTTTATTTTTTCTTCCAGGTCGTTTTCGTTATACCAGCCTGCAAATTTTAGAAAGCCCGCTTTGGTAAATCCTAAAACATTAAACTTTTGGTTTTGAGCAACAGCTATACCTACCGTGGGAGTGCCTACGCGTGCCAGTTCATATAGGGTTTGCCCGCAGGCCGAAATTGCCAGGTCGGCTTCCACCATTAACTGTTTCATCTCTTGGGCGTTGGCCTGAAAAATTAATTCCACTTTGGGGTTTTTAGAAGCAATTTCCTCTATTTGGTCTCTATTTTTAAAACCACCACCTATTACGGTTTTTATTTTTTTTACCTCGGGTAGGAAATTTAAAACCAGTTTTAACACTTTTGGGGTCATATTTCTAAAATCGTCCCCCCCGAAGGTTATCAAAACTGTTTCCACATTGGGGTTGATAGTTTTTTCTTCAACTTCCCAAAAAGGTTTTCTTAAAAGGTGGTATTTTTCCCCTAAAAGGGCATTTGGATATTTTGCTGCCAAGGAAGGGAAAAACTCTTTAGCCCTAACGGTGAAGTTTAATATCAAACCATCCGGATAATCCAGCCTGTGGTAATCATCTATAAAAAGTTTTACCTTAGCATGTTGGGAAATTTTTTCGTAAACCGAAAGGGGGGCTTTATAACTATCAACCACCACTATAGGAAAGTTTTTTAGAAAGGTTTCCACCCTCGGTTTCCAATCGGCAATTTGAAAACCAAAACCTGAAGAAGAGAAGAAATTAAAAGCAACCTCGTCCCCGTCTATAACAAAATAGCTTTCTATATCCGCTTTTTCTTTAAAAGCCTGGGCTAAAGATAGGCAACGGGTAATGTGGCCGAAGCCTATTTCTTTGGAACCTTCGGTAAGAAATAGAACTTTAAGTGTCGGATGGGTTTTAGCAGGCATAAAAATGATTTTTTCTATCAGCTAAGGAGTGCCTAACGCCTACCTAAATAAGAAGCAATAAAGATAACTTAAACCAGATGTCAACCACCCCGCATTAGAAATGCGAGGCTTGACTTTAGGTAGTGGCTACTCCAAAAGTTGGAGGTAGCCACCACCAAGGCGGGTTGTTAGCCTTACAATAGCACTTCTCGCTAAAGCGAGAAGCTTAACGCTTTCCCCTCACAAGGGGTTTATCCTTGTTAGTTTGTCTAACCCGCAAGGTTTAAAAGAATCAAAATGAAACAATAACAAAGTTTAAGAACCTTGCGGGTTGGGGAATAGGGAACTACCTATTCCCCTTGTGTTTAAGGAACCTACCCACCTTGGTATTTGATATTTAAAATATAGCGAAACTTTTGGTGTTTGCAAGTGTTTTTCTCCTTTGGTCGTTCTCCTCCCCGCATCTTAGATGCGAGGTTTCCGAACGACAATAGTTTCCTATGAAAAAAGTTTTAATATACCGTCGTGGGGGGTTGGGGGATACACTACTAACTTTTCCAATTGCCGATATTTTCAAAAGAAAAGGTTATGAAGTCCATTTTTCGGGGAATATAGATTACCTCTCTTTGGGTAAGGAAGTCGGTTTCATAGATAGGATTTATTCCGATATTCCTACCAACCTACGGGACTTTAATGAAATAATCCTTTTTGCGAAAGAAAATTTTTTAAACCTACCTAGGGTTAAAGTAGTTAATCCTTTTCCTCCCAAAGGTAAACATGTCTTAATTCATTACCTTGAAAGTTTGAATTTTGCCTCAGAAACCTTTGAAAGGTCTTTACCTATAAAACCCCTTTCTCGGTGGCGGGAAAATTTTATAATCCACCCGGGGAGCGGTTCGAAAAAGAAAAATGCACCTTTGGAGTTTTTTAAAACTATTTACCAAATTCTACAAGCTCAAGGTTTAAAACCTTTATTTGTTTTAGGAGAGGCCGAAAGATACCTTCAAAAGGTATTAAAAAATTTCAATACCTACCTTGTTGAGGATTTGGTTTTATTTGCCCGCCTTTTAAAGGGTAGTAAAGGGTTCTTAGGCAACGATAGCGGATTTAGCCACCTTGCGGGATATTTAGGAGTCCCTACTTTTGTTTTATTTGGACCTACCAATCCCCTAGAGTGGAAACCAATGGGCAACCAAGTTAGGGTTTTTTATAAAAATTTGGAGTGCTCCCCCTGTTTTCCCTCCGATTGTTTTAATCCCCTACAAAAGGTTTGTTTAAACTTTTGTCCCTCAAAAGTTGTAAAAAGCATTAAGAAAACCTTGGAAATGATTTAAACCTCTTCAAAGTAATGGTAGAAATACCTCAGAAACGCCATAAACATTGGAATAATCTTGCGAATTTCCCTTTCGTCTATGTCGTGGTCGTAGAGATATTGAGCCTGCCTAACGACAACATCTATTAACCCGTGATAAAAATCCCGAAGGGAAATTTCTCCTTTTTTGCGTTTTTCTTTCAATTCGGCGTAAAGGGACATTCCATTGCCTTGCAGGTTTAGGTAATCCTTTGTGAAAACTTTAATAGCCTCTATGGCTCCCAACAAAATGGGAATTTGAAGCTTTATTTCATCGTCGGAAATTCTTTCACTTTCTGCCTTTAGGTAGATGTTGAGGGCTTTCATAACGTCGAGAAGACCCTTTAAAAAATCCTTTGCCGAAAGTTTGTGCCGGCGGCGAACGCGGCAAAGTTCTTCAAAGGCATCAAAAAAGGTCCGGTCGTCCAGTTGCATAACTCTTAAGTTAACGCCATAAAGTAATTTTTCCCTAACAGATTTGATTTGAATTAAGGAAACCTAAAAAGGAAAAAATAAATTGCAGTTCCTCTTAGGGATTTCTTTAATTAAGACCTCGAAAGGATTTCTTTGGCTACCTTTTCCCCGCTTAGGAACATTCCACCAAAAATAGGGCCCATACGGGGTAGACCGTAAACTTCGGCGGTGGACATTCCCATAACATACAAACCGGGGTAGATTTCACCCGATTTTTCAACAACCAATTTTTCCGCCTCGTTAACCCACATTGCCCCCATGCCTTTAACATCGCAGCAATGGGTTCTTTTAGCTACCAGTTTTGCTATGGCGGCGTCGTGCCCCGTTCCGTCGAGAACATAGTCGGCTTCAACCACCAAGGGGTCAACGTGCAACCCAACCATGTCTATGGGTGTCCAGTTGATTACTACGCCGTTAACTTTTCCATTCTTAATGACCACATCTTCCACGTGAACACCGTTAAAAATTTTTACTCCCGCTTTTACAGCCTTCGAAATTAGAGTGGAGGCAAGCTCAACGGCATCGGCAATTAGGTAATTCTCCCCGTAGGGGGAATAGTTAATTTCAAATTCGTCTAAAATATGTTGGGCATCTTTTTGAACAACCACTTTATTAAAGAGCATACCGCCGCCCCATATGCCACCGCCGGGGGCGAGCTTTCTTTCAAAAATGGCTACCTTTTTACCGCCTTTGGCGAGTAAATAACTTGCCACCAGCCCCGAAGGCCCGGCTCCTACAATAGCAACATCCACCTTTGTGTGGTCCAACAATTCTTTGGTAAAACTTTCGATGATTCCTCTTGTTACGTGCAACTCTTGGAGCATTGGCTTGTTCCTCCCATCGGAAGTTTTAAAAGAGATAAATCCCCCTTAGGGGATATTGTTAAGCTACCACAAAAAGGTTTTAAGAAGTTTTTAACCCATAAGGGTCTACAGAGGTTTATGAGAACCGTTATAGGTTGGTAAAAATTTTGAAATCTTTAGGAGGTCTATCTTTCTAAAACCTCTGAAGCCCTATGCACTCCATTAGTCCTTTTTTAAGGACTTATGATATAGCTGCAGATAACTTTCCCCCCAAATAAATTAAACTGTTGCGAGGGGGAGACTTATGCCTAAAAAAGTAAATATCAAGGAAATCCTCGAAAGGGGCGGAAATTTCGAAGGTTTAGATTTGACCTTTGAAAACTTCCGCGGCTTGGTAATAGAAAACGCAAACTTTAATGACGCTACAATGGCGGCCGCCGACTTTGCGGGAGCGACCTTAATAAACTGCACCTTTGACGGGGCTTATATGCCCGAAGTAAACTTCGCCGGAGCCAAATTAATAAATTGCTCCTTTAGAGACAGTTTTCTTCAAAGGGCCAATTTTTACGGTGCCACTTTGGAAAATGTAGATTTTGAAGACGCCTTTTTAAATGTTGCCAACTTTGCCGAAGCAAAACTTAAAAAGGTGATTTTCAAAAATAACCCTATGAAAAAAAGCGACTTCCGCTATGCCTTGGTGGAAGATACGGTTTTTGAAAATGTCGACCTAAAAGCTTCAAGTTTGGAAAAAGCCAACTTTAGGAGTGCTAAATTTATCCGTTCCGACCTAAGGAGGGTAAACACCTCCCACGCCGCCTTTGGCGATATCTACGATGAAAAAACCCTCTACTACGGAAAAAAGCCTTGGGGAGGGGAACCTTATTCGGAAGCCGACAGTCTCTACCAGGCGGGAAGTTATGACGGTTAACAGTTAACAATTTTGCCAAAGTTAAAAAACAATCTTGCCTTTTCGCCTTTTTGCTATAATTGCCTACCTATAAAAAATCCTAAGGAGGAGGTATAACCATGGCATGCGTAAAAGTTCACATTGACAAAGATTTGTGCACCGCTTGCTCTCTTTGCTATGAAAGATTGCCCGAAGTTTTCCAAGACGAGGGTGACGGAATTGCAACCGTCGGCCCCAACAACGAAGGTTGCTTCTGCGAAAACGTAGACGAAATCAAAGAAATCGCCGACGAATGCCCCGCATCCTGCATTATCGTTGAAGACGTAGACGGCTGCTAATAATTAAACACGAATTTTTACCTTCTTTTATTTTCTCTTCCTAAAAAATAGAAAAAATCAACGGGAAGGCAAAACTTCGACCCAAACGCCTTTCAAATATAAACTGTTGGGTATTTGTAAAATCCAAGGGTGGTCTAAATCTTGGAAGGTTTTAGCCCTAACACGGAGTATTTTTTTAGTATCAAAGGCCGCGTCTTCCAAAACTTGTAAAAGGTGCTGTTCCGTTATATGGAAGGAGCAAGAAAATATTGCCAATATTCCGCCCGGCTTGGTAATGTGGAGACCTCTTATAAGAAGCTCTTTATAACCCCTTAGGGCGTTTTCCACCGCAGCGCGGTTTTTGGCAAAGGAGGGCGGGTCTATTATCACGATGTCGTATTTTTCCCCTTTTTTATGTTGCTCTTTAAGAAAGTCAAAAGCGTTGGCCTCCACCCATTTAATACCTTCCAAGTTGTTTAGTTTTTCATTTTTCTTTGCCAGTTCCAGGGCCAAGGGGCTTATGTCTACACCTATAACTTCGCTCGCCCCCGCCTTCTTTGCACTAATTGCAAAACCTCCCGAGTGGCAAAAGACATCCAAAACCCTTTCCCCTCCCTTTATAAGGGTTCGAAGGAAATATCTTGCATTTCTTTGGTCAAGAAACATTCCCGTTTTTTGCCCTTCGGGAATATTCACATAGAATTTCAGGTCGTATTCTTGAATAATTACCTCGTCGGGAACATGACCGTAAAGGGTCTGTTCCTCACCGCGTAAACCTTCCATTTTTTTGCTCAATTCGCTGACTTTTTCATAAATTCCTTCGGGCTGAAGCAGTTCCACCAAGGTATCTATTACCGTCTGTTTGTATTCTTCCATACCGTAGGTGGTAAACTCCACCGCCACCCAACGGTCGTAAACATCTACAATTAAACCGGGGAGGAAATCGGCCTCCGAGTGAACCAACCTATACGCGTTGGAAGGTATATTTAACTTTTTCCTATATTCGTAGGCTTCTTTTATTCTTTCCCTTATAAGTTCGGGGGAAGGTTTAACCTCTTTATCAAAGGAAAGTATTCTTATAGCTATATTCACATCGGGGTTTATATATCCGTAACCTAAAAATTTTCCCGAAAAATCCCGTACAACTACGGTTTCGCCTTTTTTTGCTTTCCTCGAATAGGAAGCTATTTCTCTTTTATAAACCCACGGGAAGTGGCTTTTTAGTTTTTTCTCCACCCCCGGTTTTACTCTTACTTGCAACATTGGGATTTAATTATTTTCCCAACACCGAGAGGACAACCTTTTTAAATTCCTCTTCGGCGGGTAAAAATTTTGTTTTCACCGACAGGTCAAAGCGGTAAAGTTCCCTCAAAAGGTTTATTAATTCCTTTTCCTCCCATAGGTTAAGCCAATTTTCCAACTGTTTAACCTGAAAGGGGTAGTATAGACCTATATCCCGTGCAAAGGTTTTTAACTCCTCTCCTTTTTTTGTTCTTTCTTTGGCTATTAATAACCTGTTGGTGGTATTTAGTATTAAACCCTCCAATTGGAACATTAGTGCTGTTCGCTCGTATTGGGTTAAACCCTGTTTTAAAGCT
Organism: Aquificota bacterium; assembly: GCA_013153315.1. Taxonomy (GTDB): domain Bacteria; phylum Aquificota; class Aquificia; order Aquificales; family QOAS01; genus QOAS01. The sequence goes on along the minus strand of JAADES010000050.1, from coordinate 11,008 downwards.
TCCAATATGTGGAGGGATTTTTTAAGTTCCTTTCCAAAGAAGGCGTTCTGAAAATCAAAAACCGTATATTGGGGGTTTCCCGCCAATAGGCTTTTTATTTCTTCTAATGTAATTTTCTCCTTCCCTTGGGCGTAGGTTATAAGTTTTTCCAGCTCGTTTTTTAACTCTACGAGGGAGGAAAAATTTTCCAAAATATACCTAACGGCGTTTTCGGGAATTTTTATCCCCGCTTTTAGGAACTTCTGCTTTACCATTAGTGCTATCTGTTGTCGGTTTAGATTTTTCGCTGTCAAAATAAGGTCTGCCCTCTCAAAAAGTCCCTTGTAAGGTTCCTTAGATAAATCCGACTTTTTCAGGTCTTTAAGAAGGGAAAAAACCACTATGTTGGTAAATTTGGAGTTAAGAACCTTTTTAAGTTTTTCTTTTTGTTGTTTTCTCCTTAACTTGGAAAGAAAATCTTGGGCCCTCCAAAGGACTTTAACTTCCGATTTTCCCCCACCGAAGAGGGTTTTCATTCCCAAAATCCCTTTTAGGTCGTCCAAATCGATATCCTCTCCGTGGAAAAATTGGTATTCCCCAAAGTGGTTTTTTAAAAAGTCCAAAAACCTCCGATGGAGAAGTTCCTCCTCCCCGTAAATTACGATTACCGAACCCGGTTTTATTTCTTTGGGCTTTTTCAAAAATTGGGCAACGGATATTTCTTTGACGGCCATCTAATAATCTGATTTCTAATTTATAGCTTTCTCAAAGTTGGCAAGCTTCAACTGTTGGAAAAAACCAAGATGGCGGAATAACAAATCCAACCACCTACAATTAAAACAAGCTATGGAGCAACAAAATAGGGAACAAAAAATAGAAAAACTCCGTCAAATGGGCATAAATCCCTATCCCCACAAGTTTGAGGTTACCCATCAAATTTACCAAATAAGGGAAAAATATGAAAGAGACCCTGAAGGGGAAGAAGTTGTAATCCGTGCGAAGGTAAAAAGGGTCTCCAACTACGAAGGTAGGAAATTGTTAAGACTTACCGACAACAGCGGTTTGGAAATATTGGCTATAACCGACGAAGAAAATATAAAACCCAACGAAGAATATACCTTTAAGGGTTATCTGGTAAGGCACGAAGGAAAGCTAACCCTAATGGACGCCCGTTTAACCGACGAACCGCCCGACACCACCATAGCAGAAATTAAGAAAACCTACGATTTTGACCCCAAAAATGAAGAGGTTTCCGTAGCAGGCCGTCTTGTAGCTTGGCGGCCTATGGGTAAGGCTATCTTTGGTCATATCCAAGACCTATTGGGAAAGCTCCAAATTTACGTAAGAAAGGACAAAGTTGGCGAAGAAAAATTCAAATTCATAAAAGAGTTCATCGATTTGGGCGACATAGTAGGAGTAAAAGGAAAACTCTTTAGAACCCAGACCGGCGAACTAACCGTTGAAGTGGAAGACCTGCAACTGCTTTCCAAATGCCTCCACCCCCTACCCGAAAAGTGGCACGGAATTAAAGATGTGGAAGTTCGTTATCGTCAAAGGTATTTAGACCTAATAGCCAACCCCGAGGCGAGAAAAATCTTCCTAATGAGAAGCCGCCTTATGGCCGAAATCCGCCGCTTTATGGTGGACAACGGATTTTTTGAAGTGGAGACCCCTATACTCCAACCCATAGCCAGCGGAGCAAACGCACGGCCCTTTATAACCCACCACAACTATTTGGATATGGACCTTTATCTGCGTATAGCTCCCGAACTCTACCTAAAAAGGCTAATAGTGGGCGGTTATCCCAAAGTTTTTGAAATAGGTAAAAACTTCCGAAACGAGGGAGTAGATACAACCCACAACCCCGAATTTACCATGATGGAATTTTACGCCGCCTATTGGGACTACAAAGATTTAATGAAATTCACCGAGGAGTTATTCCAACATTTAATAGACACTGTTTTGGAAGGAAAAACGACCGTAACCTTTGAAGGACACAAAATTAACTTAAAACCCCCCTTTAGGGTAGTTAGATATTTCGACCTTTTAGAGGAAAAAACCGGAAAAGATAAGGACTTTTTCCTAAGGGCACCCATAGAGGAGTTGGTTAAATTGGCCCAACAGTTGGGTGTAAAAAAACCCGAAACCCTGACAAGGGCCAAACTTATAGACAAAATTTTCGAAAAGGTGGGAGAACCCGAACTTATCCAGCCGACCTTTGTTATAGACTTTCCTAAAATTCTCTCACCCTTGGCAAAAGAACACCGTGAAGACCCCGATTTGGTTGAGCGTTTTGAATTGATTATCGGCCAGATGGAAATAGGAAACGCCTACACCGAGCTTAACGACCCTAAAGACCAATACCAACGCTTCCTAGAACAACTAAAAGAAAAGCAGGCGGGAGACGACGAGGCTATGGAAATGGATATGGACTTTATTAGGGCTTTGGAATACGGTTTACCCCCCACCGGCGGGGAAGGTATAGGAATAGACCGTCTGGCTATGCTTTTGGCAGGCGTAAACTCCATTAGGGAGGTTATCCTTTTCCCCGCAATGAGACCCCAAGATAAAAAAGAAGAAAATTAAGAAATTCCCTTTGTTTTTTCCTTTTTAAAAAGGCTCCACCAAAGGGAAGATATCCTTTTCCTTTGGTTGGAAAATTAACCTTCCCGCATACTCCTTTTGGAGGATTTTTAAAAGAAAACGGTAAACCTCGGGAAGGTAAACTTTTAAATCTTCCCCCTTGTAGTCCTTTATCTTTTCCAATAACTCCAAATAAAGGGCGGTAGCCCCTTTAATCCTACCTATCCCTTTGCAGGTAAAACATTGCTCCGAAAGCAGTTCAATATTGGTTTTACCCTTTTTGGGACAGACAATTTCCAAAAACCCCGTTCGGGAAATTCCCAAAAATTTACACTCCCACAAATGGGATATAAAAAATTCTTTAAGTTCCTCCAAAAGTTGTTTTTGTTGTTTTAAGGTTTTAGGGTTTATCAAATCGACCAATATAACCCCGCCGAGGTTTCTCTTTTTTATTTCCCTAACGAGGGTTTCTATGGCTTTTTTGTTAACCTGCAGGTGGTTTGCCCCGTAGGCATTAACATCGACTATAATGGCTGCCGCGGTTTCCTCTATTAGGAGATAACCGCCCTCAAAATCGACCCGCGGGGAAAGGATTTTGTTCAAATGTTGGGAAATTTGGTATTGTTTTAGCAGTTTTTCCTTTTTACTAACCTCGCATTTTGCAAACTCCAAAAGGGGGTATTCCTTAGAAAACCCTTCCAACTGTCGGCAAAATTTTAGGCTATCGCTGTAAAGGATTGGCAGATTTCCGCATTCCAAAATCTGGCTATAGGCTTTTTTCCACTCCCAAAGGGTTTTAATTTCCTTTTCCTTGATTAGAAGGATTTTTTTTAATATCTCCTTAAGTTGGGTTATTTCTTGAAGAACCCTTTCAAGGTCGGTCTTTTTTACCACTATCTGCAACTTTTCCTTTTCGGCCAAAGCTTGGAGTTTGTTTAAAAAGTTTTCCTCGGCTGTAAAAGTTAATTGAACTTTCCCGAAGTTGGAAAGGGTTAAATTAACGAATTTGCCCAACAGGGTTATTTTTTGGCTAATCCGAGGGGGTTTATTTTCTACCCGTTCCCTCTTTATTTGGACGGTAATATAATCGCCGACCTTAGTAGGGTTTAAAGTTTCCCTTTGGGGTAAAAAGGCTAAAGACCCATCGGAGGAACCGATATCGACCCAGAAACCGCCCAGGTTATCGGCTTTTTTTACAACCCTACCGCGGTAGAGGGAATAAAGATTTTCCCTTTCGAAGGTAATCCCGACATTTTCCAGAATGAGGTTTTTAAACAAAAAAGAAACTTCCCTTTGGGGTGGATAGGGTTGATTTTCCAACTTCGGTAGGGAGATAGTTAAAAGGGAACAAACCATAAAAGGTTTTAAGAATAAGTAAACATTCCTTTTTATTCGCCTTTTGTTAAGCGTTCGATAAGCTCTTTAACCGAAATAATGCCTTGTTCTTTTAACCTATAGCCGTTGGCCCCGCTTATAAAAATTCCCTCTTCGAGGTCGCCTAAATAGGCAGCCCCCAAACGGTCGGCTATACAAAAACCTACCTTTTTGGCTTCCTCACCGTGGTGGCAGGGAACAACGCAGTTAGAAACGCAACCCTTCCAGCCGTTCTCCCCTTTAAGAAGTCTTTCTATAAAAGGCGTTTTTACAACCCTAAGGGGAAATCCTACGGGCGATTTTAGCAGAATAATGTCTTCTTTTTCGGCGTTTAAAAGTAGACGCTTATAAACCTCGGGGGCGTCGCACTCGTGGGTTGCTATAAAGCGGGTGGCTATTTGAACGCCCGCCGCCCCCATTTCCATAAACTTGTCTATATCCTTTTTATCCCAAACTCCCCCGGCCACTATAACGGGAATATCGCCCCACTTTTTGGCCTCCTCCAAAACCGAAGGAAGTAAGTTTTCCAATTGGTTTTCGGGTTTGAAACAGTCTTCGTATTTAAAACCTTGGTGTCCACCGCTAAGGGGCCCCTCTAAGATAACCGCGTCGGGCAGGCGGTTGTAGCGTTTTTTCCATGTTTTAGCTATCAGCCGCAACGCCCTTGCCGACGATACTATGGGAACCAAAGCCACGTCGGGGAAATCCTTGGTGTATTCGGGAAGTTTCAGAGGCAGCCCCGCACCCGTTATGATTAATTTGGCCCCCGCCTCGCAGGCCGCCCGAACTGTTTCGGCGTAATTTGTTATGGCATACAAGATATTAACGCCGATAATAGCATCCTGGGAGCCCGCAATATCGTAGGCCATTCGGATGATTTTTTTCAAGGCGAGGGGCGAATTGGTATTATGCTCCCCTATAGGACGGCCAAAACGGTCACGCATAACCAGTTCGGGAAAGCGGTAGCCCGTTCCCACAGCCGAAACCACGCCTATGGCCCCTTCCTTGGCTACGCTTCCCGCCAGCCTTTCCCAAGACAATCCGACTCCCATACCTCCCTGAATAATCGGTATAGGAGCCTCCCATTTTCCTATCTTTAAAGGTTTATAAGAACTCATGTAGGTTTATTTAATACTCTTTAAAAGGGAAAATTGCTTATTGTGCCTATCGGAAACCTAGAATGTTCTATACAAAGACGTCACCAAAAGGTAATAGATAAGGAGAAAGCTCCCGCCTATTTCATAAACCCAGCAAGAACTTGGAATGCTAAAGAATTTCCTCTATTTTTAGTTGGGCCCCCTGCAGGTGGTCACTTCGGGCGGTAACGCAGGCCGCTTCCAAAACTTCTGTTAGCTCTGCCATAACCTCGGTGAAAAAGTTGGGGTTTACCTGATTGTTTACCCAAAATAGATTGTTGAACTCCCACCTCCCCAGTAAAGGAGCTATCTTTTCTTGGGCCCACTCTTTGGCTTTTTCCTGACAATTATCCCCCAGGGAGGATTTACATCTACAAAACTTTTTTAAGGTTATGGTTAGTTTTACCTTTCTCCCGTCTTTTGTTCGCCCTTCTATTGTAAATACCACCGCCATGGGGGGCAATTTTATAACAACCAAATTTGACAAAGCAAAGATTAATTTTTCCCCGTTTTTGGTTATAGTTTTTTAATGTTCCTATAAAGGAATAATTCAAGAAAAAACCTTTATAGGTTCGACGATTAATATATTTCCTCTAAGTTCAACAACCTCAACTTTTTGACCCTCTTTAAGTTCTTCATCGTTTTTTGGTTTTGCAAGCCACAAGGTTTCCCCCATTAAGCCGGTGGAAAATTCCACTTTATAAAAGGCTCCCTCCCTGCCTATAACCTTTCCTACTATTCCTTGAAAGTCCGGCGTATCCTTAATTTCCTTTTGCGGTTTACTTTTCTGACGAAGTTTGTAGGCGTGACTTCCTCCCCTCAATAAATTGAGGGGCTTCCTGCTTCATCGTGGGGATAACAATAGCACCCACGCTACGCGTGGGGTTAACGCTTACCCCACTCCACAGGCGACAATAGCTGCGAGCAGCTTTAGCTGCTCACTAACGCTATTACTTCCCCGCAGTCCACGGGTAGGGCAGACTCAAGCGTTAACCCCGAGCGAAGCGAGGGGTTAATGAAAGGCGGTCTGCCATCGCCTTATTTTTCTTTGCTAATTGCTTTAATCCAAGTTTCAGAATATTCCAAGCACTATTTAAATCCCTATCTATCTCCAAACCACAATTTGGACATTTAAAGGTTCTTTGGTTTAAAGAAAGTTTTTGTTTAAAACCACATTTTGAGCAAGTTTGGGTTGTAGCTTCAAATTTTGGCACAAATTCCACGGGAATAAGGGTCGCAAGGTGTTTCAACCTTGCAGTTATTCCCCCTATTCCCGTGTTTTGAACTTGTTTCCCAAATAATCCTTCGTGCCAACTTTTAACACTATCTTTTTGAACAGCTATAAATGCAAACCTTTTCAAATAGCTTATTACCTTGTTTATGACATCTTTTCTTTTGTTTGTGATGTATTCCCATTCTTTCTGGATTAAAGCCTTTACCTTTTGGTAGTTTTTGCTTCCTTTCTTCTTCCTTGCCAAAATCCTTTGCAACCTTTTTAGCCTTTTTGTTTCGGGAATATACCACCTAAACTTTTCTCCCGTTGTTAAGGTTAGTTGGTATTTGATACCTAAGTCTATTCCAACAGGTATAGAAACCTGTTTCTGCTTAATCTCTTTTAAAACTTCCTCCTTCCAAAGGTAGCAAACTACATAAAGATAGAAACCCGAAGGCTTTTTAACTAAGTAGGCATTGGCTATATCGGCGTTTTCGGGTATTTGGTGCAAACCCAAAACCCTAAACCACTTTTTGACACCTTGGATTTTAATTCTGTTTCTTTTGAAGTCTATCTTGTAGGTTATACCGTATTGCTTTAACGGAATGCTTTTAAAGTCGGACTTAAATTTTAGTTTTCCAACCTTATAACCTTTTTCTTTTAGCCTTTTTAAGGCTTTGAGGTTATCTTTGATTTTGGAAATAATCCCTTGCTTAATTTGAGAGCCTAAAATTTTAAGTTCTCTTTTTTCAAAACCGTTAGGAGTTTTAATTTTAACCTCTTTAAGTTTTTCCGCTTTTTTGTTTAAGCGATTATCAATATCGGCTACAAGGTAGTTATAGAACCATTTAGCTTCCAAAAATAAGCGGTTAAGGGTTTCAATGTCGGATTTAGAGAGGTTTTGAAGTTTAAGCTGAAAGACTTTGGGAGTTTGGAGCTTTCTTTTTTCTTTGGTTTGTTTAAGAGATTGTTTGATTTTTTCGGCTTTAGTCATAACTCCAAACTCCCTTTGAACAAAAAAATTAAAACTTTGTCGCCTAAATTTCAATATCTATCGGACGCCATTCATGAAGCCGCGTAGCGGCGGAATACGGATTTATTTAATCCGTATCTCCCCATTAAAATGGGGAGCATTCTGGCGTTTTAAATCGTAAAATTTCCTAATTGCCAAAAGGTGGAAAGTTTTTTGTATTGAAAACTTTAAAATTGGCTCCCATGCCCCTCTTTCCCCTTTTTGTGGACTTGAAAGGTAAAGAAATCCTTGTGGTGGGTGGTGGAAAGATAGCCACACGAAAGGTTGAAAAACTTTTACCCTTCGGAGGAAAAATAACCGTAGTGGCACCCAAAATAAGCCCCGAACTTAAAAAGTTATCCAAAGAAGGGAAAATAAAAATAAAAAGAAGAAGGTTCTTAACGGGGGATTTAAAAAACAAAGACCTCGTTGTGGTAGCTACCGACGATATAAACCTTCAAAGGAAAATTTTTAAACTGTGCTCCAAGAAAAGGATTCCCGTTAATTCTGTAGATAGTCCCGACTACTGTAGCTTTATCTTCGGTTCCCTGATAGTGCGGGGCGATTTGGTTATAGGAATAACAACCTCGTCAAAAGCCCCCGCCCTTTCCAAGGAGATAAGAAAGCTCATAGAAAAACACCTACCCCCCAATGTGGAGGAAATACTTAATCACCTCTACGAGGTCAGAAAAAAATACCCCAAAGGGAGGAAAAGACAAAAACTTTTAACCCAAATGGCAAAAGAATTAATCAATAAAAAACCCGATGGAGGTAAAGACCGTGAGGTTTAGCGTTAAAGGGTGCCTTTGTGGGGTCTTTGGCTTCCAGAATTTTCTTAACATCGGTGGGTTCTAAATTACCTTTACCCACCTCTACAAGGGTTCCCACTATCCTCCGAACCATATAGCGTAAAAAGTGGGTTGCCTTTATACGGAGCTCTATAAGTTCTCCCTCTTTTTGGAGGGTTAAATATTCCACCTCTATGACCGGATTTCTACCTTCCTCATTTTTGGCAAAGGAGGTAAAATCGTGCTTACCTACCAGATAGGAGGCCGCCTCTTTTATTTTTTCCAGGTTAAGGTCGTAGGTAATATGCCAAGCCCTATCGAGGAGAAAGGGATTTCTTATTTTCGAATTCCAAATTAGGTAGCGGTAAATTTTCCCCTTTGCTTGGAACCGTGCGTTAAAACTTAAATCCACCAGTTGGACTTTTTTAACAACTATTTCCCTCGGTAGCATTCCGTTGAGGGCTTTTAAAACCTTGTAAGGTTCTATAAATTTGTCCACCTTAAAGTTTGCAAAAAATTGCTCCGCATGAACTCCCGCGTCGGTTCTAGAACAACCTACAAGGGGAACCCATTCAACCTTAAAAAGTTTTCCTATAGCCTTTAATAACTCTCCCTGAATGGTCGGAATATTGGGCTGATATTGCCAACCGTGGAAAGGAGTCCCCAAAAAAGACAACTCCAAAAGGTAGTTTTTATAAAGGTTCTCCATCGGAAGGTTTAAAAGATACCTCTTGATTTTTTCCGTGGGAAGATTTATTATTAATAAATTCGGAAGCTAAATTCTCCCTGCGGTAGGGGGCGTAGCTCAACTGGATAGAGCGCGGGACTACGGATCCCGAGGTTGCGGGTTCGACTCCCGCCGCCCTCGCCATTTATTTCCACTATCAAAACTTTGTCCCTAGAATAAGCCTTTTAATGAGAAAAGTTTTATACATGCTTATAGGTATACCCCTGCTGGGCTTTTCCATGGGTGGACAACCCGACATTACCGCATCGGTGAAAGCCCTTTTAATCGATAAGGCGGGAAAAAAGCACAAGGTAGACACTTTAATATGCGACGATAAAACCTTTTTCGAGGTTCAGGACGGCGATGTAACTCTGAAAATACCTTTTGACAAAATCCAAAAGGTGGAAATTCTTCCTTCCAAAGAGCCGGACAAAGTTTTGGCCGTTATAAAGTTCAAAAACGGTCAGGAAAGGAAATTTTTACTCCCTAAGGATGTTTTATGTGTAGGTTTAACCCCCGTTGGAACTTTGGAGGCCTACATAGACCATTTAAAGGAAATAGACTTTCTTTCCAACTGAGCTTTTTCCTTTTAATCTGTTCCTCTTAAGGGTGTTGGTGATATAACGGAACCACAGGTGCGTTATAGATTTTTTCCAATATTTTGGGGTCAAGGATTAATTTAGGGTCTCCATGGTAGTGAAGTCTTTTATTTATACATACCGCCTTATCTACATACTTCCAGACAACACCAACATCGTGGGTAACCATAACGACGGTAAAGCCTTTTTCGTCTCTAAGTTTCTGTATTAACTGGTAGAAGGTTTGCTGGCCGGCGAAATCTATTCCGGTGGTGGGTTCGTCCAACAATAACAATTTGGGTTCGGAGGCTATGGCACGGGCAATATTTACCCGTTGCTGTTGTCCCCCCGAAAGGTCGGAAAATCTTTTCTCCTTAAGGTGTAAAACGTTCATATATTCCAACGCTTGAAGAGCTTTTTTAATTTTTTCCTCCTTGGGGATTTTCAAGAACCACATTCCTAAAAGAACCACATCGAGGGCCGACAGACAGCTTTCCTTTTTCATGTTTATCTTTTGCGGAACATACCCTATAAGGTGTCTTTTTACCGCCTCCTCGGGGGGTAGGTTAAATATTTCAACCTTCCCGCGGGTTGGTTTTATTAGACCAAGTAAAGTTTTTAAAAAGGTTGTTTTTCCCCCGCCGTTTGGCCCTACGATAGCAACGATTTCCCTTTCGTAGATTTTAAGGTTTATATCCTCCAAAATAGTTTTTCCGTTTCTTTCCACCCAAAGGTGCTCAACATTTACCGCAACCTTAAGGGGACGATAGCGATTTTGAACCTTTTCTTGGGAAGAAGATTTTTGTTTTTCACCTTCGGACATGGTAGCTAAATTTAGGATAACCCCCTAGGAGATAAGGGCTTATTTCTTTTCCTTATAGGTGCTTTTTTAAGCTTTAAAACCAAAATATGTATTTGATGGAAAAGACCAAAGAGTTAAAACCCCTTAAGGTTGATGAAATAAGAGAACTATTTTTGTCATATTTTGAAAAGAAAAACCATAAAAGGTTTAAATCCTTTCCTTTGGTTCCCGAAGATGACCCGACCTTGCTTTTTGTAAACGCTGGTATGGTTCCCTTTAAAAAGTATTTCCTCGGAAAGGAAACACCTCCCGCTCCGCGGGCTACCTCTTGCCAAAAGTGTTTGAGGGTTAGCGGAAAGCACAACGACCTCGAGCAGGTGGGCTACACCTCCCGCCACCACACATTTTTTGAAATGCTCGGGAACTTTTCTTTCGGCGACTACTTTAAAAAGGAGGCAATTGAGTTTGCTTGGGAGTTTGTAACCGACTACCTAAAACTACCCAAAGAGAGGCTATATGTATCCGTCCACGAAAAGGATGACGAAGCCTACCGAATTTGGAAGGAGGTTATAGGGGTTCCCGAAGAGAGGATAATGAAACTGGGCGACGAGGACAACTTCTGGGCTATGGGAGATACGGGGCCCTGCGGGTATTCTTCCGAAATCTATTTCGACCGCGGGGAGGAATACGAAGGGGACGAAAGGCTTTTGGAAATTTGGAACCTCGTCTTTATGGAATTCAACCGCGACGAAAAGGGCAATTTAACGCCTCTGCCTCAGAAAAACATCGACACCGGTATGGGCTTGGAGCGTATAG
>JAADES010000031.1 GCA_013153315.1 Aquificota bacterium | reverse complement strand
TTAGAACCTCGGCGGGGTCGGTTAGTGGACTGTCGCTTATATGGAGGGTTTTGAATATATCCGTTATGGCAGATTGTCTTACCCCTTGGGCACGGAATATTTTTTCTTCCCACTGTTGGGCAAATTCGTTTAGTTTTCTATTCCTAAAGTTGAAGGGTTTAAATTTAATTTCCTCTAAAAGGTTTTTAAGTTCCCTTTCAAATTCCCTATAAAGGTTGTCATTGTTTAGCAACATATAGTAGGCGTAGGCGGTTCTAAAAGCCCCTTTAAGCTCGCTACCGGGAATAAAAACCTTTCCGAGGCTTTTTATAAATGTTTCTACCTCCTTTGGTTGGGTGTTATTTAAAGGGTCGGAAGGTATTTCATAATCAAATTTTATTTGTTCCACTTTGAGGTTAAGGATTTGAATAATCCTTTCAAAGGGAATAAAGCTTCGGGCGTTTCTTATTTCTTGGGCGACGTTTAGGAGTTTTTGCCTTAGTTGGGGGCTGTTTTTGTATATTTGGGAAGCTTGTTTTATTAAATTTTCAAACCTTATTATGTGGGCTTTTTTGTCGGTAATATAAACCTCGTAGGGGAGGAGTTTATCACCGTCCCCTATATGGAGGGGGGTTAAAACCACCAATTTTAGGTTGTATTTCATTTTATTGTCCTCCCAAAGGGTTTTAGAAGGTCGAAAGGTTTAAGGGCTTTAGCTGTTTTCTCTTACAAAGAGGGGAAAACCATACCCGTATTGGTAGATAACGATTTTTTCACCTTCCGAAGATTTATTTTCGGGAGGGTATTCCAAAGCGGGTTTCAAACATCCTATAAACGGTTTGGGTTGTTTTAGTTTTAAATAGGCTCCCTCTTTTAGGTAGAGAAGGATATTTTTCCACACGGGGAGCCTAATAAAGTTGGCATCAAAATAGCCGTAGGTTTTATCGACGGCGGGGCGTTTTACGTAGGGTTCATAAAAACTTTCTTCTATATCTATGTTTTCTTCGTAAAAAGTTGGCGACAGGGTTATTGCTGTATGGGTGGTGTTTTCCACAAAGGGTTTTATTTCCCTTAGTAAATTGTCGGGAACCTCTTCAAAGGTAAAACGGCCGTATCCTACCGTTTTGTTACCGCCCAATTTTACCACCCGAAGGGCTTTTTTTGCTTTTTCCCACCACTTTTTGTTATAAACGGCCACCAATATATTGAACTTGGGCGATATTCGGATGGTCTCGTTAAACAGTTGACCTTCTGCCGCGGTCGCCGTTAGGCGGTGTATGGCTGTTTTAACCGTTGCGTCGGTTTCTACCAACTTTGGGGATTTCTTTACATAGCACTCCAATAGTTTTTGTAAATTTTTTTCCTCTAAAAGTTCTTCGTCGGTTTTTATCTCCCTTTTTAGGAGATAGCCGGCCAAACCCTTTAAGAGGTCTTTTTCGGTTTTAATTTCCCCAACGAGGATTTTCTTAAATATTTCCCAAGGTAGGTAGCGTATTTTTTTGAACTGTTTATGGATGGGATAAATTTTTCTTAAATAACCTCGGCAGGGGTCTTTCTGTTGGTTTTGTTGTCCCTTATTAGGGTCTTCTTTGTTCTTTTTCGGACAGGAGTATTTATCGGAATTTTCTTCCCCGCAGGTTGTTTCAGTAGGTGGTTCTTTTCCTTCTTGGGAACAATCTAAGACCGAACCTCCCAATTGGGGGCGGGGAAACCATAAATTTCCGCACTCATCTTCGGGCAGGGGTGAGGATATTAGAAAGGGTGGTTTATTCTTTTTATAAAGTTCTAAAAACTCGTTTAGTTTATCTTCTCCTTCTAAAAGCCTAATTCCCCAAGCTATAGCCCCGAAAATGGTAGATGCATCGACATAAGAGGAAAGGAAGGTATCGAATTTAAACCTCAAACGGATTAGTTCCATTTTTTAACCTCTTTAGGTGTTTTGTTTATTTTTTGTCCAAGCTGAGGGCTTCGGAAATTTCTTTCTTTAGTTGGTTATAAGCTTTTCTTAACTCTATTACGGAGTTATAGGTTCCCAGTTCCTTTTCTTGTCCTTTTTCCCAATAGTCCTGACCGCGGACAATAATGTTTAGTTCGGTGAATTTAACCCTTCCGTAGCCGCGGGAACCGCTTCCACCCAAATAGGTGTTTTCCAATTGGAGTAATCCCTGCAAGAGTTTGGATAGAAGTTCTAAGTCTTCTTCGGAATAGATATCAAAAGTTATTTCCCCTTCAAATTCCACACCGGCGGGAACCCTTTCGTTGGTTCTTAGGTTCATCGACTCGGAGGTTATACGGTTTAGAACGTTTTCCATTTTTAGTTCGGTATACAAACCTTCACCCAATTGTTGTTTGAGTTTATTAATACTTTCCTCGGTAGGGTAGGCTTCCGAAAATTCCACCCTTGGAGGGCCGGGGAGTTTACTAATATCCTTTTCGGCTATAGTTTCCAAAGTTTTAACATTGCTTACGCCGAAAATTTTACAAATTGAACAGGTTCCGCAGTCACAGGGTTTTCCTGCTTCTTGACGGTCTCCGTTAGCTTTTTCATACATGTATTCAACGGAAGTTTTAACCTCTCCTTTTAGCCCTTTAGGTTCCCTAATAGACCATTCCAATAGAGAGCGGATTTTTCCCTTTAGAGAAGAGCCGGGAATATAGGGTGCTCCCTTAGGTATTGTTCTATCCCCTAAATTTAACTCCGCGGAGAGTTTTATAACGGGGTTGTCTATTCCTCCTATTTCAAAGGCGTCTTTAGCACCTCCTATGTGCAAACCTGTTTTTAAACGAAGTCTGTATTTAATTACAACGGTTCCTTTTAAAGACAATCCCAACATAGTTAATCCCTCCTTTATTAGCCTCTGGGGTTATATTTGCGGAAATATGCAACTAAAGCTTCCATAAAAAGTTTTAAGTGTTTGTAGTCCTCTTTTTTATTACAGCCTTGAGCTTCTACTTTCTGCAGAACGGTTTCTAAGAGTTTGGCAAAGTCTTGGGGTATCAACTTTCTACCTTGGGCGTAGGCTATTAAAGGGTAAACTTTCCACAATTGGATTTGGGCTTCTTCTGGTTTCTCCTCGCCTAGCTCGGCTATTTCCTTTAGCTCGGTAAAAAATTTTCTTAGTTGGGAGATTTTGACCTGCTTGCTAAGCGTTTCTGCTATTTTATCCACGTATTCACCAGGTGCTAAAAGTCCCCTTAAAGGGAAGGAGCTAAAGCATGGCTTTTTTTCAAGCTCCTTTAAAAAAGGTTCAACAGGAGAAGGTTTATAACCACCTTTGTGTTTTTTGATGTGATTCATATCTCTAACCTCCCAAAGGTTTATCTCTTTCTTGTAAACATAAGCAGGTAAGTAAGTCCAAATAAAACCCTCTCAAGGTCTATTAACGGTTTTTTATCCTCTTTTTGGACATTGTTTTTTGTTTCTTTATCCTCTTTTTGGTTTTCCTTTTTACATTCTTCCTGCTGTTGGAATAATTCATCGCAATCCACTTTTTTGTTTTCTTCTGTTTTTCCTTCTTGGGGACAGGGACAGTTTTCTTCCTCGGTTTGGGTTGCTATTTGGTTGTCCTTTCTTAGGCCGAAGAATTTTTCTAATTCCAAACGGAGTTTTTCATCTTTTACGTTTCTCGCTATTTGGTAGTAGAAATAGACGATGAACCTAAGGAGTTTTTCTTCTTTTAAAGCTTCTATATTTAGGTCTTGTTTTTTCTTTTCTTCCTTGCATAGATTTATTTGAGCGGTATCCCTTTTTTTGGTTTCTTTAATATCCTTCAACATTTGGTAGAAGCGATAAATCATTCCCCTTGAAAGTTTTCCTTCTTCCAACGCTTCCTTTAAGGGTTTTAAATCTTTTAAGGTATCCTCTAGTTGTTTCCACTTTAATACCGAACCTAAAAGGGCTATTTTGTCCTTTTTAAATTCGCACTCAACGCGGGATTTGGCTTTAGTTTCAAGGCTATCGGTTTTATCGGCCGCCAGACGGACGGGGTAGGTTCCTTTAAAGAGCCCCAATCCGGCGGATATTCCTAAGAATGCACTTTCGCAGGTGTAGTTTTTGAATTTTTCCCTTATTTTGGTGGAATATTTAATAGCTACATTCCAAGGGGCTATTAAGAATAAATCGTCCCCACCGCTGTATACGGTATAAACCAAGCTATTAACCGTATCGAGGATTTTTTCATCTGTGTAGTCCTCTTTAAGGTCGTCTATATATTTGTCCCTTAAAAGTCTGTCCATATACAGGCTAAAGAACAAATCGAGGCTTCGGCTAAGGTTGGCTATTCTTGAGAAGGTATAGTCTTTTCCCAACCCTATCATAAATACCAACCCGAGGTTATCAACGTCCGCTTTTAGATAACCCAGCTTAGGGTCTCCGGCGGAAAGTTTATCCAAGACCGTGAAGGGAAGAATTTTTCCCGCCTCTATTGGGTCGTCTGTTTTATCCCCAAACCTTTGTTTTAAGAATTCTTCAGCTTCCTTATCTTTTACGGTGGGAACTGCCAAGCATAGGAATTTAAATCCCGTTAGGGCTTTTTCGTTTTCAAAATCTGTTCTGTTTAAAAGTAGAATATCCCCCTGAAGGGCTATTTCGTTAATTTTGTCTTTTTCGGCGACAGAAATATAACCTAATTGGCCCAAAGGAGTATAGGCTATACCTTTAGGTTTTTTGAGGCTTAGTATTAAAACATCTTTCTTAGGTAGGTCTTCACCCAACTCTTTGAATCTTTCACACCATTTACATACCTTATCTTCCTCTCCAGTATCTTCTATTACTTCCCAACCGCAGGAAGGGCAAATTTTAGTTGGCTTATCCTCTTGCAGTAGTCTATTAAATCTGTCGTGAGCGAGTTTTTCAAATTCTTCTAAATTTTCAACAAACTTCCTCTTTTTGGCTTTGGCCAATTTTCTATGAATCCTTTTTACGACTTCGGAATAATTTTCCAACTCACAAAGGGGAAAAACTTCATATTCCAACACAAAGCCTAGTTTTCCACCGAATTCCTTTATAAGGACTTTTTCTATATTTTTTTGTAGCTCCTTTAAGGTTTTTTCAATATTTTCTTCATACCCTATAAGGAGTTGGAATTTTCCACCGCCCGAATAGAGGATGTTAACTACCCCAGGATACCCTAATTGGTCGAGTATGTAGCGGGCTATTAGGTCGGGCAAGACCGCAAGGAAAAAGCTTCTGCCCCTTAATCTTTTCGCTACCCCTTTGTAGTTCCTTATTCCGAAGAGGAAATTCTGTATTCCACTTATGTCGCCTTCTACTAATACCAGCTTTAGGTGTTTTTTTAAAGTATCGTTGGTTTTGTATTTCTTTAACACGTTTAAGTTGTATGGGGTTGTTAGGGAAGTAGCTATCGCCGCAACTGTCCTAGAGTGGTCAAACAGGGATATGTCGGGATAGTGTTGACTTCCTTTTTGTGGGTCATAGGTAGAAGAGGGAATACTCCACAGGTATTTATAAAAAATGTGATAAACCTTCGATAGGAATCTGTAAGTATCTTTTTCCTCCGTTAGGGTTTCTTTAGCTAAAACCTCTTTTAGTTTTTCAACAAGGGGTTTATAACTACCTATTAGAAGTTCTTTAAAGTTTTGAAACCTTTGCTGCTTTTGTTGGTCCTTATATACATATTCCCTTTCGGCGTTTTCTAAAAATTCTTCCAACTCTTCTTGGGAATTTACGTAACTCCCCAAATTTGTTGGAAATATAAGCTTTTCTAACTCTTCCCTGTTAGTGTCTTCATTTATTTCCAAAACCCTTAGAGGATAAACCCAAAAACCTAACTTTCCTTGGTTTGTTTTTTTATCCTTTTGCTCGCAGAGGTTTATCTTTTCAAAAACCGGGTGGAGTCTTTTATAGAGGCGTTCTTTAAGCAGTTCATCGTATTTGCTTCTTTCGGAGGCCGATATTTGGTCCGCAAGTTGGTAAATTTTTGCTACCAACTTAAGGGTTTCATCTTTTAAATTTTCTGGCCCATGGTGGTAAAAACTTGCTTTTACTATCCCTTTTGCAGGTATATTTTTATTTTCAAATTCCACTTTGAGGTCTTTTAAAGCTTTCCACTTTTCCAAAAAGGGTTCTATAAATTTGTATCCTTCCTCTTCGTGGGCATATTTGAATTCATCGCTTTCCTTGGAGGGAAATTTTCCTAATTCTTCGGCCTTTGCCCGTTGGGCCACCTTGCCTATGTCGTGCAACAACGCCCCCAGGGCTATTAAATTTCTAAGCTCTTTTAAAACTTTCTTATTATTCTCACCCATAAATTTACCTCCTACTAATTTTAACTAAACGGAGAAGGTAGGGGAAAATAGACAGGATTTAAACCTTCCTAGCAGTGTAAATTACCGCTATACCACCCATAAGGGTTTTATATTGGGCTTGGGAAAAACCTAATTTGGTAAAAAGCTTTAAAAGCTCCTCATAGTGGGGGAAATTAATAATCGACCCAAAAAGATGTTCATAAACATCTTCCTTAGCACGGAGCTTTCCGAGAGGTAAAACAACCCTTTTTAGGAAAAGTAAAAATAATTTTCTCAACAGTGGGTTTTTGGGAATACCAACCTCCAAAATATGGATAGTTCCATCTTTTTTTAACACCCTATGGGCTTCTTTTAAAGCGGTTTCAATATCGGGAAAGTGTCTTAAACCTAAAGAAATAACAACGGTAGAAAAAGTTTCTTCCTTAAAAGGGAGCTTTAAAGCATCTCCCCGCACCAAGGAGGTATTTTTTAAACCCTTCTTTTGGGCCTGTTTTAACATTGGGAGGGAGTAATCCAAACCTACAACATAATCAAAACGCTTACTTAGTTCGGGGAATAAAATACCCGTCCCACAGGCGATATCTAAAATCTTTTCACCTTCGGACGGAAGGGTTTTTATTAAGTTCCTGAGCCAGTAAGGTAATATTCCGAAGGAAACAAATTTGGCGGTAAATTCATACTTATCCGCTATTCGGTCAAAAATTCTAACCCCCAAAGGGGTGTTTTTATTAGCTTCCATCGAGAGGATAACTTTAAACTTAAAGGAACTTTTAAAGGGAAAATAAAAGAGATAGCTAACTTAACGAATAAATTTGACGTAGATAATGCAAAGAAAGTTCAAAAAACTTCTTAGCCCTCTTTCTGGCTTCTTCCTTTTGATTTTCGGGAATATGGGGGTCGTTTATAAGGAAGGAAGTCACTTTACCCCTAACATAGGCACGGTAAGCCTTATAAAAGTTCAACAGGGGATAAAAATCTTCGTCCCGTTCGTTGGCCAGGCGTTTATAAGCTTCCTCGTAGGCTTTAGCTAAATCGCGGCGGCCTAAATAATCCAACTCCATAGAGAGGAAACACATATCGTTTATAACGTCCCCTATACGGAAACGGTCGTTGAACTCTATGCAGTCAAAAATGCATATACCCTGCGGAAGGAAGGCCACATGTTCCAATCTTATGTCCCCGTGCCCGTCCCTAATTTTTTCTTCTTCAACCCTTTTTAGGAACAAGTTTTTGTAATCCCTATAAAAGCGGTCGGTTAGTTCTTTTATTTCCTCATAGGTGGTTTTATCTATTGTTAGACCTATAAAGGGTTTGGTTTGTTCAAAATTCTCATCGGTGTTGAATTTAATAACCTCTATCTTCCCATATTCGGGATAGGGTTTAGCTTTTTGGTGAAATTCCGCCACCCGTTGGGCTATAGCCTCCATATCGGCCGTAGTGGTTTTATCCAAACGGTTGGCCAGCAGGGCGTCGGAGGGGATATATTTCATTTTCACCGCGTATTCAACCACATTGGAGGGGTCATTTAAAACAAACTCTAAAGTTTTTTTATCCTTATCCTCTTTGAGGCTTATAGGCACAACACCTTCGTAAACCCAGGGGCATAAACGACGGTTTAGCTCAACCTCCTTATGGCAATATTCTTTTCTCTTTTCCAGGGTGGAATAATCCAAAAATCCGAAGTTTACAGGTTTCTTTATCTTTAAAACAAACTCCTTATGGTGGGGAATTAAAATCCAAGAAATGTGGGTTTGAACAAGCTCCGCATTAAGGTGTTTTTTCAAAAAATCAACCACCATTTTGGGGTTAACTAATTTGACAGGCTCAGTTGGAGTTTTTGAAAGAGGCAAATCCATAATAGGTTAATTATGAAAAACCTTATTAAGGGTATCTTTATATGGTTAGCCATATTTGGTTTCCTGGTTATTGTCTTTTCCTTCGCGGAGAAGCCAATTGAAAAGGAACTTCAAACAAAGGTAGAAACCCCCTTTAGCACCTTTGTCCAACTGGTGGAGGAAAACAAAATAAAAGAGGTCACCATAAGGGGCAACGAGATTATAGCTATAACCAAAGATGGGCAAATCATAAAAACTGTAGCCCCGCCTAACTACAACCAGATTTATAACGAACTGTTGGAAAAACACGTAAAGGTTAGGGTAGAACCGCCTTCCGACAGCATGTGGCTAAAAACTCTATTGGGTTGGCTACCTATTCTGCTTTTCTTAGGTCTATGGTTCCTAATGCTCAGAGGTATCGGCGGAGGAGGAGGCGGTGCTTCGAGGGCTTTCAGCTTCGGAAAAAGCCGTGCCAAGGTTTATATAAACGAAAAGCCCCAAGTTACCTTCAAAGATGTAGCGGGCATAGACGAAGTAAAAGAGGAAGTTAAAGAAATAATCGACTACCTTAAAAACCCCGAAAAATACCGCCGTTTAGGAGGAAGACCTCCTAAGGGAATTCTTCTATACGGAGAACCCGGGGTTGGTAAAACTCTCCTGGCTAAAGCCATAGCGGGAGAAGCAAATGTTCCCTTCATCTCTGTTAGCGGTTCCGACTTTGTGGAAATGTTCGTGGGAGTTGGAGCCGCCCGCGTTAGGGATTTGTTTGAAACCGCCCGAAAACATGCCCCCTGCATAATCTTTATCGACGAGCTGGACGCCTTGGGTAGAGCCAGAGGTGCGGGATTTGTCGGCGGGGGAAATGAAGAGAGGGAACAGACGCTAAACCAGCTGTTGGTTGAAATGGACGGTTTTGACAGCTCCAGCGGAATAGTGGTAATAGGTGCAACCAACCGCCCCGATATTCTCGACCGTGCACTGTTGAGACCGGGAAGGTTCGACAGGCAAATTTATGTTCCCAAACCCGACCTAAAAGGCCGTTATGAAATTCTAAAAGTCCACGCTAAAAACAAAAAGCTTGCTCCCGACGTTGACCTCTGGCTGGTTGCTAAGGCTACCCCCGGCTTTACCGGTGCAGACTTGGAAAACCTTCTCAACGAAGCGGCCCTTTTAGCGGCTAGGAAGAACAAAGACGCGATAACAATGGAAGAAATCGAAGAGGCGATAGACCGAGTAATGATAGGTTTGGAAAGAAAGGGGGTAGTAATAACCGACAAAGAAAAGAAAAAAATCGCCCTCCACGAGTTGGGCCACGCAATGATGACCCTAATGAGCGAAAACGCCGAACCGCTCCACAAAGTGACCATAATCCCGAGAGGCATGGCCTTGGGTGTTACCCAGCAACTGCCTATAGACGATAAACACCTTTACGACAAAAAGGAACTGCTAGACCGCATTCTGGTTATGCTCGGAGGTAGGGCGGCCGAGGAAGTTTTCTATGGAAAAGAAGGTATTACCACCGGGGCGGAAAACGACCTCCAAAGGGCCACAGATTTGGCCTACCGCATGGTATCGCTTTGGGGTATGAGCGATAAAATCGGCCCTGTCTCTGTAAGCCGTGTAAGCAATCCCTTCCTTGGAGGGGCAACCGAACATATAGAGATAAGCCCCGAACTGGCCAGAGAAATAGACGCCGAAGTACAAAAAATATTGACGCAACTCTACGAAAAAGCTAAAAAAATCCTCGAAGAGAATAAAGAAGCTATCCTCGCGGTGGCCGAAAAATTGGTAGAGAAAGAAACCCTTTCCTGCGAAGAGGTTGTAAAAATCCTAAAAGAACACGGTGTGGAAGTTAAAAACCCCTGCAAAAGGGACGAGGAATTAAAACTAAAACTTGATAAGGAAGCAAAAGAAAAAGAGCAATCCCAAGAAAGGGAAGAAAACAAATCCAACCTTTCGGAGCAAGAAAATAACAAAACCGACCAACAGGAGGAAAATCAAGAGAACAACTCCAACGGGAAGAAAACTTTACCTTTCCTAAAGTTGTTCAAAAAAGATAAACCTTCCGACTCTTGATTTTCTTCTTTTTCCTTAAATAAGACCTCCAAAAACAGCCTGACCCAAAGCCAAACCCCCGTCGGAGGGGGGAACCCTTTGGTGGACCAAAACCCTAAAACCTTCCCGTTGGAGGAGCTGAACGGTTCTTTCCGTTAGAGGTTTATTTTGAAAAACTCCCCCCGTAAGTCCAACCAAATTGGTATTCCAGTCCTTGGATAGTACAACCTCTTTAACAATTTCCGCCAAGCTGTTTATAAATCTCGAAATTTTTACTTCGGTAGGAGACTTATCCTTTATAAGTTCCTCAAAGAGGGGGTTCCAATTTATCTTTCCGTCCTCCAATAGGAAGGAATAGAAATCTTCCACCTTGGGGTTATATAAATCCTCCATAATTGCCCCGCTTTGGCCTTCGTAGGAAAGGATTTGTTTAATTCCCAAAAGGGAGGCGACAGCATCAAAAAGTCTTCCCACCGAGGAGGTTAAAGGTGCTTTTATACCCTTTTTTAGTGCTTGAATTAAAAATTTGACCTCCGAAGGTTTAAAACTTTTTAAAACCGTTTTCGGATATTTGGAAAGGTTGTCCCCGTAAAGTTCAAACAATATCGATAGGGCTACCCTACGGGGTTCTTTTACCGCTTTTTCTCCCCCCACCAGTCGGAAGGTTTTAAAACTGAACACCCTTTGGAAGGAAGAGTAATCGGTTAGTAAAAACTCCCCGCCCCAGACTGTGCCGTCGGTGCCGTAGCCCGTTCCGTCCCATGTTATAGCCAAAATTTTTTGGTCGGGTAAAACTTGGGCGTCGGCCATTAAACTTAGGGCGTGGGCAAAGTGGTGTTGGATTTTTATTAATTTCTTTTCCGTTCGCTCGCTGTATTCTTGAGCCCAGCGGGTGGAGTAATAGCGGGGATGAAGGTCGGCAACCACTACCTCTTCTTCAAAATCGTAAAGCCTTTTAAGGGTTTCTATTGCCTCGGTAAAAAACTCCGTTGCGGGGTAGGTTTCCAAATCTCCTATATGTTGGCTTAAAACTACTTTGTTGTCCCAAGCTATAGCTACAACATTTTTTTTGTGCCCGCCAACGGCCAAAACCTTCCGTTTTAGTTTAAAAGGCAATGTTATAGGCATGGGGGCAAAGCCTCTCGAACGGCGAATAAAAATCCTTTTTCCGTCGATAACTCTAACCACGCTATCGTCAACGCGGTTGGCTATGTCGCGGTTGTGAATTAGGATATAATCGGCCAAATCTTTTAATTTTTCAAAAGCTTCTTGGTTGTCTTTAACTATCGGTTCGTCGCTGATGTTGGCCGAGGTCATTACCAGTGGCCGCCCTACCTCCCTTAGAAGAAGATGGTGCAAGGGGGTGTAGGGTAAAAAAACCCCTATCTTTTTTAGGTAGGGTGCAACTTGGGAACTTAAAGAGGTATTTGGTTTTTTCTCTACCAACACTATAGGGGTTTCGGGCGAAAGGATAATACCTTCCTCAAAAGGGGTTATATTTGCATATTCCTTAAGTTGTTCAATATCTTTAAACATTACCGCAAAGGGTTTTTCTCCCCTTTTTTTTCTCTCCCTTAAGAGGTTTACCGCTTGGTCGTTGGTAGCATCGCAGGCTAAATGAAATCCTCCCAAACCTTTTATGGCTACTATTTTTCCCTCCTTTAATAGGTCGGCTGTTTTTTTTAAAGCTTCCTCTTTTTGGGCTAAAAATTTTCCTTTGTTGGTGTAGAGCTCTATCCACGGGCCGCATACGGGGCAGGCGTTGGGTTGGGCATGAAATCGGCGGTCGGTAGGGTCGTTATATTCCCGCTCGCAGTCGGAGCACATTTTAAATTTGGCCATTGTTGTGTTTTTTCGGTCGTAGGGAAGGCGTAAGATTATGGAAAATCTTGGCCCGCAGTTGGTGCAATTTATAAAGGGATACCTATAGCGGCGGTTGTTGGGGTCAAAAAGCTCTTTTAGGCATTCGTCGCAGGTGGCTATGTCGGGCAATATAAAAACTTCCTTTTTTCCTCCTTCAGCGCTCTTTCTTATTTCAAAGGTTTTATAACCCTTTGGAGGTAAAACTTCCAATTCCATACCGTAAATGTGGGCCAATGGTGGCTTTTCCTTCTTTAGGGCTATTAAAAATTTTTCCAATTCCTCCTTTGGGCCCTCTACCTCTATAAAGACCCCTTGGGGATTATTTAAAACATACCCTTTAAGGTTAAGGTTGGTAGCTATCCTATAGACGAAAGGACGAAAACCTACCCCCTGAACGGAGCCGAAAACCTTTATCCTGTATCGGGAAAACATATAAAAGCAAATTTAGAGTGGGGACGGCGGGAGTCGAACCCGCGACCTCAGGGTCCGGAGCCCTGCGCTCTATCCTGCTGAGCTACGTCCCCTTTCCCTACTTTAGGAAGAAAAAATTATAAAACCCCCCTTAAAGAGTAAAGCTATCTACAAGCCAACTCAGGTAGGATTTTCTTTTTTAATGGACAAGCAATTACAGGAAAAGTTTGAACAAGTTTTAAATCTCTTTTCGGAAGATGAATATGAAATCTTATCTTCGATATTAAAGGCTTTGGCCCACCCTACGAGGTTAAAAATAGTTACCCTCCTCTATTTGGCAAAAAATCATAAGGTTTGCGTTTCCAACATAGTGGATTTATTGGATATACCCCAACCCAACATTTCCCAACATCTTTTTATCCTAAAAAGCGCCGGTATCGTCTCCTGCGAACGGCATAAAAATTTTGTCTGCTACACCCTAAACGAGGGATTGGCCAAAAAGATTATTGAGCTCCTAATAAATGACAAAAGCTGTTTTTCTGCACCTTTGGAGGAAAAAGAAAATAAAAAGGAAATCCTTTAAAGGTTGTTTCTTTTTTCTATTTCCTTAAGTAGGTCGTTTATTACCTCCTCAAGGGGTTTTTCCAAAGGAAATTTGCAACCTGCGGCGTATTTATGCCCACCACCTCCGAACTGCTCGCACACCACCGAAACATCGAAATTTCCTTTACTTCTTAGGGAAACTTTCCAAACCCCCTCTTTGGCCTTTTCTAAGATGAATATAGCCACCTCCACGCCGTCGATACTGCGGGCGTAGTTAACAAAGCTTTCGGTGTCCGCGTATTGGGCCCCCAATTCGTCCAACCAATCTTGGAGGACATACATAACGGCAACCTTCCCGTGGTTTTCCAACCTTATACTGTCGAGGGCTTTGGAAAGGAGTTTTAACCTCCTTAGGGGGTTTCTCTCCCTAATGTTTTCTGCCACATAGTGGGGATTTACACCGTATTTGTCCACCAATAGGGAGGCCAGTTGAAAAACTTCCCCGTCGGTGTTGGGGTTTATAAAAAATCCTGTGTCGGTGGCCAATCCGGTAAATATGCAGGTGGCTATAGTCTCATCTATAGCGTCGGCGTCCCAGTTGGAGAGGAGATAATAGACCACTTTGGCGGTCGCAGGGGCATCTACCTCGATAAGGTCGCACTCACAGTAAAAATCTCCCCCTTTGTGGTGGTCTATTCTCATAAATTGTTTTGCCTTTACGGGGACACCCAGCCTATCGACCGAAGAGGCGTCAACAACTACCACAAGGTCGAATTCTTCCTCGGTGGGTAGTTGAATATAATCCTCGGCTCCCGGCAGGAAGGCTAGGAAGTAGGGAATGGGGTCTTTGCAACCGAGCTTTACATTTTTGCCTTTTTTCTTTAGAAAGTGGTAGAGGGCAAGGGCGCTTCCCACAGTATCGCCGTCGGGGTTTTCGTGGGAAGCCAAAAGTATTTTTCCATCAAAATTTTTTAAAAACTCAACCGCGGGAACATATTCTTTAACCAACATTATTTTTCAATCGTATAATCCCACTCTACTTTGGCACTCTGTTTTAGCATTGCACTTACCGAGCAGTATTTTTCCATAGAAAGGCGTATGGCCTGCTCTACCGCCTTTTGGGGCAAATCTCCCTTAAAGTGGTAGTGGATTTTTATTTCGGTGAAAACCTTGGGATGGGTTTCCTTTCTCTTTCCTTCCACCTCAACGCGGAAATCTTCAACCTTTAACCTCTTTTTGTTAAGAATGGAAATAACATCCATAGCGGTGCAACCACCCAACGCCATAAGCAGAAGTTCCACCGGCGAGGGAGCCTCTCCATCACCAAAGGGAGGTTTAGCGTCCATTACAATTTTCTTCCCGTCGGAGTTTTCTCCTTCAAACTTCAACTTTTCAAGGTGTTTAACCACAACCTTCATAGGAGGGGTTGCCTGTTTAATTTCTTTCATAGGAAATTATTGAAAATAAAAAACCCAATGTTGCACAGATTAATTTCTACCTACCTTTTTGTGGGTTATCTTCCAAAAGCTCCCGGCACTTGGGGGAGTTTGTTATCCCTTCCCCTAATTTGGTTTTTGTATAAATTGGGTTTTCCCTACTATTTAGGGTTTTATTTAATACTTTTCCCTTTGGCGGTGTGGGCTTCTTACAAAACTTCCCAAGAGCTAAATAACCCTGACCCCGACGAGGTGGTTATAGACGAAGTCCTCGGAATGATGACGGTTTATTTTTTTGTTCCTCCTTCCCCGCTCAATATGGTTTTGGGTTTTATCCTCTTTAGGTTGATAGATATAACCAAACCTTTCCCTATTAAGGTTTTTGAAAAAATTCCTTACGGGGTGGGTATTATTGTGGACGACATCTTGGCGGGAGTTTATACGGGCTTAATTTTGTTGCTCCTAAACCAGTTTTTAACAAAGTAAAACCAAAAGCGGAAAGTTAAAGTTTTAGTTCTTCCACCAAGGTGTCCAATTTTTCTATCTCTTCCTTTGTTAGGAGTTTTGATGCTACAAAGTCCGCAATGTGTTGAACCTCTAAATTTTTTCCGAATTTAATAGTGCCCTCGTTAAGTTGGAGAACACACCCCGGGCAGGAGGTTAAGATTTTTTCCGCCCCTGTTGCGGCAAAGTCTTCCATTTTTCTTTTGAGGATTTTGTCCGACAGGGTGGGGTTTTTTATCGAAAACATTCCGGCAAAACCGCAACAGCTTTTATTCAACTCGCCCTTTACCAACTTTGCCCCGCGGGTTTTCTCGACCACCCTATCGAATAGGCTTATATCCATCTTCATGGCGGTGTAGGAGTGGCAGGGGTAATGAATGGTAACTTTTTCCTCTTTGGGGGAAGGTATTTCTTCCAACTCTCGGTTTAAAATTTCCACAAGCTCCAAAACGGGAAGGTCTAATTTATATTCCTCTTTAAAGGTTCCTCCTCCCGTGGGACATACCACAACAAGGGCCTCTATAGGATATTTTTCCCTTATTCGGTTAAAAACTTTTAAATTTTTCTCCTTAAGTTGTTCGAACATTTCGACAAAACCGCTGTAGTAGTGGGGGCCTCCGCAACAGGTGGTTTGGTCGGGCACTATAACGCGGTAGCCCAATTTCTGGAGAAGTCTTATAACGTTTTTGGCCGTATCGACATAGAAATTTTCATACATACAGCCGGGGAAAAATAGAACTGTAGCCTTTGGCTTTCCTAAAGGGAAAAATATTTTTCCTCTCAAACTTTGGGCATCCCAACGGGGTTTGGGGAAGAATTTAACGGCCCCCGTGGGGAAAAACATAGGAAGGGTGTTTTTTTTACCCAAAACCAGTTTCGATATTAAACTTCCCGCTTTTAGGAATAGTTTTTGGATTTTGCTCCCTTGGAAGGTTAAAGATTTCAATCCGATATATTTAATCCAATCCTTTCCGAGGTTTTTATTAACCTCTTCCCTTACGTGGACTAAAAGCTCTTTGTATTCCACCCCGTTGGGGCAGATATTTTCACAGTTCCTGCAGAGGGTGCACTCGTCCCAACGCTTTGCAACCTCGGGGGTTAATTGGAGTTTTCCATCCACGAGGCTTTTGGCCAACAAAATCCTACCGCGGGGGGAATAGGCTTCGTCGAACTCTACGTTGTAGGTGGGGCAGACCGTCTTACATAACCCGCACTGAACGCACGCGTTTAGGGTATTTATATCTATTTGAATTGTTTTTTTTACATCCCCTTCGGGGAGGTTTTTATTCTCTTTTTCCATGAAGTTAATAGTCTCTTTTAAGCCCTTTACTTTGTAGAGGGCTGGAACATAAATTTAAAGGCCTTCCTTGCTAGTCATTTATCATCTTCCTATCATGTTTGGCTTCGCCTACAAAAACCGAACCCTATTTAACATTTTTTTGGCAATAGTGGCCTTCTCCTTTATCTTGGGAACGGCCATTATGTGGGGGCCCGGTGGGTTTTCCGCTCTAACGGGTAGCTACCTCCTTAAGGTGGGAGATATTACCGTTACCCCCAAGGAGTTCCTAATAGAGCTTTACCAACTGCAGAGGCAATATCCCAACTTTTCCAAGGAGCAGTTAAAAAATATTGCGAAAGAAAAGGTTTTATTAGAATCGGTGCTTGCCTATTTTGCCTACCGCGACGGTTTTTACGTTTCTAAGGAAGAAATAGCCCAATTTATTCGCAATATGTTCCGTTCTAAGGATGGTCAATTCGACCCCAACCTTTTTAAGGAATATCTAAAAAGGCTAAATATGTCCCCCGCCGAGTTTGAAAGTTATATTCGCCGAATTTTACTTGCATCCAAATACAAAACAGCCGTCTTTTCCGACAGCTATGCCAACGAAGCGGTTGTAAAGGCCTTAATATTGCCCTTCGAACTCCAACTTAAGGTTTCGGTTTACAAACTTACCCCCCAACTTGTGGAAGACCATATAAAGGTTTCCCCCGAAGAGGTTAAAGACTTTTATACCCTTTACAAGGAACAATTTGTAAAGGAAATACCTCCAAAGGTCGAGGTTTTTGTTTTACCTACCAAAGAGGGGGTTAAAAAACTTTACTCCGAATGGGAAAAAGGAAAAATAAGCTCCTTCAAACCGTCTTTTATTGTTTCCCAAAACCAACAGGAGGAAGTTAAAGAATACAAAAACCTTGTAAAGGAAGCCTTTCAAAAGAAAACTTTGGTGGTAAAGGAAACACCCCAAGGTTATGCAGTAGCCGTTTACCTCCCGGGGGAAAAAGAAACTTTGCCCCTTCCCGAGGTTTACAAACAGATAGAAAACCAACTAAAGTTGGAAAAAGCTTTAAAACTCCTACCCACGGAGGCTGAAAAATACGTAAACCTTTTGAAGGAAGGTAAAAAGGTAAACCTTCCAAAGGAGGAAAAAACTCTAAGCGGCTTCGAGTTAATGAA
Source organism: Aquificota bacterium (assembly GCA_013153315.1). Classification (GTDB taxonomy): domain Bacteria; phylum Aquificota; class Aquificia; order Aquificales; family QOAS01; genus QOAS01. Next base: position 5,667 of record JAADES010000031.1, on the reverse strand, counting down.
ACTCTACGGTTTGGATTTCGACGCTATAGAAAAGCTCCTCGGTGGGGAAAGGTTTTTAATAGGAAAAACTTCAAATGGTTTGGTAATAATAGAAGTCCAACAGTTGGGAGAAAATAACGAAGACCTTAAAAAGGTGGAGGTTTACTATAAGGCCATAGCAAGGCAGGACGACTACCGCACAAAACTCCAGCAAATTATCAATTACTATTGGAAAAAAGGAGAAATCCCCATAAAGTTCAACGACCAACTTTTCAAACAGCTCTAAATATCAAAAATTATTTGAGCTTCATATTTCCCATCTTTTTCTTCCAAATAGAGGCGGTGGTAGGTAGCCGCCTTTATTAAGAGTTTTTTACCGTGCTTCTGCGGGTCGTAGGTTTCTCCCAACAAACGGAGCTTTACATATTCACCCGTCGGTTTTAATTCCAAAACTTCACACCCAAGGGGAACAAACTTTTTAACATCGAACAGATAGAGGACTTTGTTCAATATATCCGCCAAAAGGTAGGGAAAGCCGACACTTTCCACTTCTAGGACTATTTCTTTTAACCCATCGGAGGTTTGTTTAATACTATATTCCGACGGTAGGGTTAACATCTCACTCATTAATGCCCTAATGGAGTTGCAAATAAGTTCCTCTAAACTTTTCCCCCAAACTTTAACCCCCGCATCGGCGGTTATATCGTATACGGGTTCGTAAAAGTTTTTTTCCATCTATAGGAAATGTATTTTCTACTCCTCTATTGAATGACAAGAAATAATATCCAATCCTTGGAGTCATCAAAAAATTTTCCAAGTCGCTATCCCGCGTTAAGCAGGCCTAATGCACGATGGTTTTGGCGTCAAGCCCCTAAGGAGTGCCTAAGGCCTACCTATAAAAAGCAGGCCTAAGACACGAGTTAGTGGCGTTCAGTCCCGGAGACAATTCCACGTTCCGCAAGCTTTCCCTTGCTGGTGCAGGCCTTAGTGAAACCCTATTTTGGTAGATGTAAGAGCACTTTCAATTAGAGAGTTGTCGCAATCCCTTGCTGGTGCAGGCCTTAGTGAAACACTGCTCACGGAAAAGCTCAGCAGACCTCTATTCGGAGAGAGTAAGTCGCAATCCCGCGTTAAGCAGGCATTAGAGCAACTGAAGCTTTATCTTAGAGGGCCAGAAAGTTTAACGGTAGAAGTGTCGCAATCCCGCGTTAAGCAGGCGTTAGTGAAACACAATTAAAACTTTCTTTAAATATGCAGTTAAGGCAGGGTTAAGTTGTAGTGTCGCAATCCCGCGTTAAGCAGGCGTTAGTGAAACGTAGAGTGGGCGACCACCGGACAGTCCAAACTCACCAACTAGTCGCAATCCCGCGTTAAGCAGGCGTTAGTGAAACAGAAGGGGAGAATTTGTCAAACCCGAATTTTTGCGCCTCGTCGTCGCAATCCCGCGTTAAGCAGGCCTTAGTGAAACAAGTGGGATAGGAGCGGACAGATTAAAGGCGGACTAATTCAATGCGTGTCGCAATCCCGCGTTAAGCAGGCCTTAGTGAAACTTCTTGCTTTTTCTTATCTTTTGGCGGGTTTTATCGTATTTCGCGAGTCGCAATCCCCCGTTAAGCAGGCCTTAGTGAAACAAGTTTGGGATGCAGACAATATCCATGCTACAAATGTCATTAGTCGCAATCCCGCGTTAAGCAGGCCTTAGTGAAACATACGCGACTATTGAAAACTGTCTGGCAGAAGGGATAAAGTCGCAATCCCGCGTTAAGCAGGCCTTAGTGAAACTGGAGTTGTCTGGAGATTTCCCCGACCCCGAAGAGGTGTCGCAATCCCGCGTTAAGCAGGCGTTAGTGAAACTACTACCTCGATAGCTTTCGAGAGGATATATCCGAGAGCTTCGTCGCAATCCCGCGTTAAGCAGGCGTTAGTGAAACAAAAACACCTTTCGGCGTAGCTAAATTCGAAATCAGTGATTATCGTCGCAATCCCGCGTTAAGCAGGCGTTAGTGAAACTTTTTCGAAAAAAGAAAAAAGGAGGAAGACAATGCGGGAGTTATTGTCGCAATCCCGCGTTAAGCAGGCGTTAGTGAAACGTGGGTGGTTCCTGCTGTGGTGCTTTGTTTTGTGGTTTTCCTCCCGTCGCAATCCCGCGTTAAGCAGGCGTTAGTGAAACATTTTAGATTTCATCATCATAAAGTTTAGATACCTAAGAGAGGAGTCGCAATCCCGCGTTAAGCAGGCGTTAGTGAAACTAGAATTTCTTGCGGAATTGGATAGGGACTATGCAACTGCACAAAAGTCGCAATCCCGCGTTAAGCAGGCGTTAGTGAAACAGTTCGAACATAACCATTTACAACAGAGGAAACAGTGTCATTAGTGTCGCAATCCCGCGTTAAGCAGGCGTTAGTGAAACCCTCTTCGGGAATTCGGTATATGAAAGGAGGGTTTTTCCTATGGGGGTTGGGTCGCAATCCCGCGTTAAGCAGGCGTTAGTGAAACGGGAATATTAAGGGGGGTTTAAAGAAAGCCTTCAAAGTCGCAATCCCGCGTTAAGCAGGCGTTAGTGAAACGAGAAAGGAAGAGAAGAGAGAAAACCAACAAAAAGAAGTCGCAATCCCGCGTTAAGCAGGCGTTAGTGAAACTTTGTGTTCCCGCCGAATAGTATCCTTTCTCTTCTTGTCGCAATCCCGCGTTAAGCAGGCGTTAGTGAAACAATTTAGTTTTGAAGAACTCGGAACAAACCCCAAGTGGGTAGACCAGAAATGTCGCAATCCCGCGTTAAGCAGGCGTTAGTGAAACCTGGTAATCCTACTTACCGACGCAGAGTCTGACTTAGAGTCGCAATCCCGCGTTAAGCAGGCGTTAGTGAAACTAGAGGAAAATCCTTTGTTGAATACTTCTTCGTCTGTTGATTTATCGAATGTCGCAATCCCGCGTTAAGCAGGCGTTAGTGAAACGGAATAGGAACTCCGAATTTGAGAAAAAGATTATTCCTTGTCGGTAATGTCGCAATCCCGCGTTAAGCAGGCGTTAGTGAAACATCTGTCTTGAAAGATAACTTATCCAATATACCTATGACCTTCGAGATTGTCGCAATCCCGCGTTAAGCAGGCGTTAGTGAAACGGCCGACATCAACCTAAAGAATACCCGATAAGCCCCTTTCCTTTTAGTCGCAATCCCGCGTTAAGCAGGCGTTAGTGAAACTGGCCAAGAGTGGAATAAACATTCTGAATATTCCCGACAACCTAGTCGCAATCCCGCGTTAAGCAGGCGTTAGTGAAACTCTACCACCGGGTAGAGCTTCGTCTGGCAGAAGTTAAGTCGCAATCCCGCGTTAAGCAGGCGTTAGTGAAACCGGGTAAAACCCTTAATAGGGCCCCGCTCCCGAAGATTTGAATAAAAGCGGGTCGCAATCCCGCGTTAAGCAGGCGTTAGTGAAACTTCCCTTAATTTGGAAGTTTGAAATACATAAGACCGAAAAAGGGTCGCAATCCCGCGTTAAGCAGGCGTTAGTGAAACATCCGTTTCTCAATCCGCGTGATATAAGGTTTCTTCCGCCTCCAGTCGCAATCCCGCGTTAAGCAGGCGTTAGTGAAACTTCTTTTGTAGTCATAAACTCTCCGTATTTTCTTTTAAGGTTCGTCGCAATCCCGCGTTAAGCAGGCGTTAGTGAAACAAACACCCTCACTCACGGTGCTAAGGGAGTAATTACCAAAATCCTGTCGCAATCCCGCGTTAAGCAGGCGTTAGTGAAACTCGTCCGGACTGTCGGGAGGGAGGAACAGCATTGCCGCCTTGTAGTCGCAATCCCGCGTTAAGCAGGCGTTAGTGAAACAGAAATAGTGGTTCCACAGATAGAAAAAGCAATAGTATACGCGGAGGAAAGGAGAATAGTCGCAATCCCGCGTTAAGCAGGCGTTAGTGAAACGGCGGCGCCTCAAAAGCTTAATTATAAGCAATTTCAAAATTAAAAACCACACAAATAATTTTCTCTGTCGCTGAAACCAGCTTCACTTCTTTGTAGGAAACTTTAGCTTAGAGCGAAGCGGCTTTGCCTTACTTTCGGTTTTCAGTTGCCAAGGAGCCGTTTCTCCACCTTTAATTTTTCATTAAAGCAAATGTTTTATTTTTAGTCAATATAAAATATTTTAAAATACCATCTTTATACCTAAGAAAAGCATTAAACTTGACAGAGAACTTTAAGGAGAACTAGAATAAAGTTTCTTTTTCTAAATTAAAGGGTAGTTGAACAAAAATTTGTCCTTAACAAGGATAGACTAAAAAGGCTCATTTCGGGAGCAAGAAAGAAAATGAATTAGCGCTTAAAGGTATGCATTTATCCGCAACTACTGCTAATTTTAGATACTAATCTTGGTGTTTAAATTGTTAAAACACACCAAATAGGGTTTAAGTTCTTTTATCCATTGTTAGGGAAAATTTTAAATGTCGACTAATTTACCTTCAGTTCAATGTTTAGTTGTAATTATCAATTTTAAGGTTTTTGTCAAGTTTATAAGCAATTAAGAGTTTATCAAAAGTCGTAATAAGCTTAAAGGCAGGAAGATTAAAGCCTTTGGAGGACAGACTTTTAGGGAAGCACAGCCTCAAGTTTGAGGGAATGTCAAGTTTCGCCGCAATTTTTATTAAAAATAATTTTTTTCTTCTAGGCCTAATAACGCTTGTCTTGCGTTAATAAACGCTAAATTATACGTTTTTGCTTTCTCCTAAATTTTTTGTTTTTTTTTCGTTTTTAAAAAATTTTTCTTATGCTTCTTACCACACACACAGAAAAGCAGGCTGGCGTATGTAGAAGTATGTAGAAGTGTAGATATTTATATGTAGCTTTTATTTATTTCTAATTTATTAGTTGTAGCTTTATTAATGTAGCCGTTTGCAAATCCGCTTAACTCAAGGGGTTTGGTTTAGATTTTGATAGTTTTGACTTCCATTTTGATAGTTTTGACTTCCCCTTATCCGGGATTTTGATAGTTTTGACTTCCATTTTGATAGTTTTGACTTCCCCTTATCCGGGATTTTGATAGTAAAGTAAAATAAACTTTCAAATTAGGTATAATTTCCTACTAATGCCCAAAAAGCCAATAGCAAAAGAGCCCAACGCTTTGGTGGATACAATACTGTTTCAGCTCGGCGAGTATGCCGGACGGATTAAGGGAAGGGGTCGCCCACGGAAAAAAGGAGTTAAAGACTTAGCAGATATATATGCCGTTGCTCTGGCTACAGCCCAACAAGAGGATTTTGGAGTTTTTTCCTACATAAGCAAAGCGTTCCTTACGGAAGTTATTCAAAGCACTTCCCCCAAATACAAAAAAATGAAAGCTAATAAACTCTTTAACCTCGCTATAAAGCTTGCCGACGAAGCAAACAAGTCCATAGGTTTAGACACCCAAAAAGCTTATGAATGGTACAAAAAACACGGCTATGAAGAATTGGCTAAAAAAATGGAAGCGGACTTAAAAAGGGGCTATAGAGCCTTTAGAACACCCCTATTTATAAAAATAGCCGACGGGGACAAAATAAGGTTTATAAAGGTAGAATGGTCGCCTTATTTGGCTCCCTTTATTTTAGAGATAAAAAGGGGTTTCACTTTGTATGAAATTAAAACTTTTCTTAGTTTGGGCAGTATATACTCTAAAAAACTCTATAGGTTTTTAAAAAAACTTCAAAAATAC
>JAADES010000033.1 GCA_013153315.1 Aquificota bacterium | reverse complement strand
AAATCTCTATGAAGTCCGTAAGGACGAAATTAGCCCTCTTTGAGGGCTTGTCTATCTCTAAACCACACTTTGGACACCTAAAAGTTCTTTGGCTCAATGAAAGTTTTTGTCTAAAACCACACTTGCAACAAGTTTGGGTGGTAGGTTCAAATTGGGAAACAAATGCCACGGGAATAAGGGTTGCAAGGTATTTCAACCTTGCAGTTATTCCCCCTATTCCCGTGTTTTGAACTTGTTTCCCGAATAATCCTTCGTGCCAACTCTTAATATCGTCTTTTTGAACTGCTATAAACGGAAACTTTTTCAAATAGCTTATTACCTTGTTTATCGTATCTTTTCTTTTGTTTGTGATGTATTCCCATTCCTTTTGGATTAGCCTTTTAACCTTTTGGTAGTTTCTGCTTCCTTTCTTTTTCCTTGTTAAAATCTTTTGCAACCTTTTAAGCCTTTTGGTTTCGGGAACATACCACTTAAACCTTTCTCCCGTTGTTAAGGTTAGTTGGTATTTGATACCCAAATCTATTCCTACGGGCAAAGGGATTTGCTTTTGTTTAATTCCCTCTAAAACTTCCTCCTTCCAAAGGTAGCAAACGACATAAAGATAGAAACCCGAAGGCTTTTTAACCAAGTAGGCATTGGCTATATCGGCGTTTTCGGGTATTTGGTGCAAACCCAAAACCCTGAACCACTTTTTGATACCTTGGATTTTAATTCTGTTTCTTTCAAAGTCTACCTTGTAGGTTATACCGTATTGCTTTAACGGAATGCTTTTGAAGTCGGATTTAAATTTAAGTTTTCCGACCTTATAACCTTGCTCTTTTAGCTTTTTAAGGGCTTTAAGGCTATCTTTGATTTTAGAAATAATCCCTTGCTTAATTTGAGAACCTAAGATTATAAGCTCCCGTTTTTCAAAGCCATTTGGTGTTTTGATTTTAACTTCTTTGAGTTTTTCGGCCGATTTATTTAAGCGGTTTTCCATATCGGCTACAAGGTAGTTGTAGAACCATTTAGCTTCCAAAAATAAGCGGTTAAGGGTTTCAATGTCGGATTTTGAGAGATTTTGAAGTTTAAGCTGGAAAACTTTGGGAGTTTGGAGCTTTCTTTTTTCTTTGGTTTGCTTAAGAGATTGTTTGATTTTTTCTGCTTTGGTCATAACTCCAAACTCCCTTGTATTGGGAATTTAGGAGCTATTAATTGTTTTTCAACCTGTCGGACACCATTCATGAAGCCCGAAGGGCGGAATACGGATTAAATAAATCCGTATCTCCCCATTGAAATGGGGAGCATTCTGGTGTTTTTAAATCGTAAAGGGTTTTCTTTCTCCTTTAGCTGTCTATAAAAAACCAAACCCAAACCGAGGGTTAACAAAATAAAAGGAAGCATAACCTCCAAAAGGGGTAAAAACAGTTTGGGTTCAACAAAGGAGGCTAAGAATACAACCCTAACGGCCATTATTGCCCAAGCGAGAGTTATACCCAAAAAGAAGACCTTAGAAAGGTTTTCAAACTCTTTCGATAACCTCGAAAAGGCCAATGTTACAGCAGTTGACGAAACCGTTCCCCCCAAAAGGGCGGTTAGCAAAATGCTCCTCTTTAATGTTTGGTTTTCTTTGTAGGAAAACCTTAAAAGGAAATAGGCAACAAATCCAACCGAGGAAACGACTATAACAAATTTCCAAACATCTTTAGGGTTTAGCCCGAAAATTATCTCTTTGTTCGGCAACAGGGGATAAATAACAAAAGCTATAACCAAAAATTGGAGAACTAAGAACAAATCTTGCCTATTGAGGTTTTCTAAAAACTTTTTCCAACTTTGGTAGGAGGCTATTAAATAACCAACAACCACAACCGTTAAAGCCGAAAGAAATGTAAACCCTTGGGCGGTTAAAATTCCCAAAAGGAAACTCAAAAGGGAAAGTAAAAAACCTAAGTAATCCTTATTTAGAAAAAGGAATAAAAAAGCTCCGTAGGTAAGGAAAATCACTATCAACAACAATGGAAAAAGGTTATACACAACCGCCGAAAGGTAGCCGAGCAAAGAACCCAAAACCACAAATGGGAAGAAATTGTCAAATGAGTTTTTCCTTTGAGGAGGAAAAAACTTTAAGCTCCAACCGAGAAGAAAAGAAAAAACCAAAGAAAGGAACAATTTAAAGGCCAAAACCAATTTAGGGTTGTTTATAAATTCCATGAGCCAATTAGATTAAACCGCTCTTGCTTTCTGCCTTCATAAAATAGAAAAGCCATGCAACAACAGGAAGTTAAAAAACATCCGCTTATGCGAAAAATAGAGTTAATTTTCGAAACCTTTTTATGGAACACCCGCTGGTTAGTGTTTATCGCCGTGATAGCCTCTTTAATATCTTCCTTCGTTCTCTTTATCGTAGGTTTTTACGAGGTTATTCACCTGCTCTATATGTTTGCCGGAAAATACAGCTACGAGGCTTTTTATGGAAAACTCCTTTCGGTGGTAATAGCCTCGGTAGACCTATTTTTGATAGGAACCTTCCTGCTGGTTTTTGCCTTGGGTCTTTACGAACTATTTATTTCCAAAATAGACCCCGCCGAACAAGACCCCTTGGGAAGTAGGGTTTTGGTAATTAAAAACCTCGAAGACCTGAAAGAGAAATTAGGCCGTTTGGTTATTATGGTTCTAATTGTTACTTTCTTTAAACAAGTTCTTCACATGGAATTTAAAACACCCCTCGATACGGTTTATATTTCTTTGGGCGTCCTTATGGTGGCCTTGGCTCTCTACTTTACCCACAAAAGGGATTAATAGATGTATTACCTTCTTAAGTTTTCTCTTTTTGTAAAAAATCCCTTCAAAAGTTTTAATCTTCAACCTAACTTAGAATGGTTCTTACCGATGAATTATGAAAGGGCGGGGTCGGAAATTATTTTCAGCCTTTGCGATTTTTGCAACATTAATTTCACCCGCCCTTGGAAATAAGCCGGAACAAGAAGAGCTAAACCTTTGCGACTTTGCTCCCCAAACGCTTATTTTGGCCGGCTTTTCAAAAACCCAAGTAAACACTTTGATTTGCTATAAGGAAACAGGTTTTGACACCTATGCTTCATTAGACCAACTGGAGATGATTTTTGGCCCCGTTAACGAAAAGAAACTGGAGGAAATAAGAAAAAAACATCCCGAAGCCTTTAAAGAAAGGTTGGGTTCCCTATATGTTAGAACCGATTTTATTTCCCAACTCTGGGGTATAAAAGTTGAATACAACCCTTTTGAGTTGAGATTTATTGTCCCCAAGGAGGAGGTTCCCAAATTACCCGTATACAAAAGCTTTCAAAAGAGTCTTCAGAACTGGATGAAATCGCGAACTTACAAATTTTTAAACCGTAGCTGGTTAAGCTTCCATTACTTTCAATACCGCTACAGCTGGGAAAAAGGGAAGGAAGGAACTAAGGAAAAGTTTTCACTTAATTTAAGGGGTTCTTTACTCAAAGGTCGGGCGGTGGGAAACTTAAACTTCAAAAGAGACGGCGGAAGGTGGGAATTCAATGGCTTTTCCCTGACCGATGAATATCGCTTTAAAACAACGGTTGTAAGGCTTGGTTATATATATCCCTCGGAGGGAACACCCTATTGGGGTATAAACATAAGGAGTAGGAATTTTTTTTTACCCTCCGAAGGAAATAAAGTAAATTTAGCCCGCTGTTTGAACCGTTCTGATGTAACACTCATAAGGATTTATATAAACAATAACCTTTACAAGGAAGTAAAACCTGAAAACAACGGTTGCTTTTCGGTAGAGCTGGAAAATATAACTCCTTCCGACCAAATAAAAATTGAATATCTAACTTCCGATGGAAAAGTAGAAAAAGAAACCTTAGAAGGGAAAAAGCTTCTAAATCCCAAAAAGTCAAAAAATAAGTTTGACTATTCGGTTTCCTTTGGAGTAGATACAAAAAAAAGAGAACCCCAAACGAGGATAGATTTAAATTTTCACCCTGACGGTAAGAATGATTTTTATACCTCTTTTAGGTTTTCAAAGCTAAACTTTGAAGGATACAATATTGGGTGGCTTCATAAGTTGTCCAAGACAAAGAAAATACAAATTTCTTTCAATGGAAGGGTTTTAAGTTCCCGTTTGTTCGGGTCCTTAAGAGGAAAAAAAGTAAGAAAATACTTCTCAATTTCCGTAAGGAGAGATTTAAAGAAGTCTACAAACAGCTATGGTTTTTTCGGAAGTATTGCCGCAAAAGAGTGGCGGATAAATATGAATTTAACAATTCCCCCACCTCCGGGGTCTCGACAGGAGCAAATTACTTTAAGTAGACTTTCACAGAATCTTTCTTTAAGTGCCGATTTTAAATTTGAACAAGAAGTTTTTAAAACATCCTCCTACGGCTTGGGCTTCGGCCTTCCCTATGTTGGTAACTTGCAGTTAAGGTATTCCACCGATTTTAAGGACTACAAATACTTTTCGCTATCCTGGAACAAAATACTAAGCACTTATAACTTAGGCTGGTATTTTACTTACAACACTAACTTAAGGGGAAACTACAACTATAGCTTCCATCTGTGGAAAGGATTTTCAAATAGGTGGTTTTATCTTTCGGTAGGTTTGAAATATAACCCCCTAAGTGGCTACTTTTACAGTTTGTCTATAAACGGTTATTTTTATAGATTCGGGAATAGGCTTTATTTTACTTCCCGAAGTCTTAGCAACTGTGTAGGGGTTTACGGAGTATACAAAAAAGAAATCTTTCCGGCGGGTATTGATTCCGGCGACCCCTTGGCCAAAGAAGGTATAATTTGCGGTTTGGATACAAAACGGGCAAAGAAAATAACACTTATTCCCATTCAACATAAGGACTATACCTTTTACCCCGATTTAGAAGAAATTAAGGTTTACCAAATTCCTTGGGAATTCAATATTGTAAAAGTTCCCTATAGCCCCAAAGTTCCCACACTAATAGATGTTTTTATTAAAGGAAAAAGTTTCGCAGGTTTGAAAGTTTATATTGATAAAAAAATTAAATTTACCGACCTGAGCGGAGAAATTTTTACCTACTTAACAGAAGGTGAACACACTTTTTGTATAGACCCTAAATTGGCTAAAAAATTTAAGGTAAAAAACCGATGTATAAAAGTGAAGATAACAAAAGAAGACCTTTTAATGGGAGGGAAGGAAATTTTATTTGACTTTAACTAATTGTGCAAATAATTTTTTTATAAAAAGGAGGTTGAAGATGAGAAAATTAACCCTTTCGTTGCTGGCCGGTGGGTTATTGGCTCTACCGGTATTAGCCGACACTGTTTCTACAGGTGTTAATGTTACAAACAACGCTGGAACTCCTTTCTACGCCGCGGGCCCCGATAGCATAACCGGTTCTGATGGAAACAGTTATTATGCCGCTTTTTATAATGCCACAAACACTCTATCTATAAAGGATTGGATAGGAAGATCAATAACTCCCTATGCTTTCAGCAACTCTGATAACGCCACCGCCCTTTGTGACAACGTAATAGATACATCCAATAATAGAAGTTATTTCGATGGTATTCTGGTTGCTGGTATCACAATTGACCCCGGTTCGGTAATTCACTTAACTTTTGATACAGATGGAACCATGCCTAACATTAGTGACCCCAACTACAAAATAACCATAACCAAAGTTTACGCCCATATGTGTTATCGCTACAACGGTGCATGGAAAGATATTTCGGCTAACTCTACTTTAGATTCAAACTTTAACTGGTATGACAACGGAACATATACCGTTCTAACACCTTCTGCCTCCAGTGCAGAAATAGATACCGATGTTGAAATCCCCAACCTTACAGGCGAATCTCAGCCCAGTCAGCAGGCCACTATTTACTTTATTTTCGACCCCCAATACCAATTTCCTCAAGTAATGAAATCGGGAACTTACAAAGCTGACTTTACTATAACTTTAACGGCGGAGTAAAATACCCGCCTATATGAAGGGTTTTAAGTTTATATCTCTTTTGTTTTTTTTCCTCCCGTTCTTAACAAAGGCGGCGGATTATTCGGTATCTCCTTTTTACTTTGTAACATCTCCCGGCTCGCGGGTCGTGTTTAATGTAACCAACCTTAGAAACGATTTGCCTATTTTGGTAAAAATTCGGGTTGAGCAAAACGGTCAGAAAATATGTAAATATTTACGGGTAATCCCGAGAATACTATTCATTCCCCCTAAAAAAACCCAAAAAACAGTAATATTCGTTCCGGACATTCCTTTACCTAAAGGGGAATATAAGTGTTACATAACATTTACAGAAAAGGTTTATAGGCCTACGGTAATCCAAGGAAACACGCCGACGCCCGAAGGGGTAATAGCGGGTGTGGCGATAAACTTTAAATTTAGGCTTCCCGTTTATATCCGTAGCGACCTAACACCCGAGGATTTAAAACTGGCCGTATCCTACGAAGTCAAAGACCATAGATTGATTTTACACTTTAAAAAAGCAGGATTAGCCCACTTTAGGGGTTGGTTTCACGTATTCCTATACAAGGACGGGAAAAGAGTTTATCACTATGAGCAGGATATAGTAGTCTTGGATAAAATGTCAGTAACCATAAACTTACCAAAAGACCTAAAACCGGGTAAATACACCATGGAAATTTTTGCTGTGGAAAACCCCGAACTCCAGGCAAGGCTGTGGAAAAAAGGAAAAACAATCCTAAAAACGGAAATAGAACTCAAATAAAACTTTTTAGATTTTCATAAATTTCCCTTCCCCACCTTCCTATGGAACCTGCACCCAAAAAGACAACCACTTTAGGTTTTTTGTCTTTTGTTATAACCTCCTTTAGGAGGTTTTCCAATTTTTCTCTGTTTTCCGCGTAAAGGTGGCCGCATTCTTTTGCCAACCTATAACCGGTTATATTGGGAATAGGTTGTTCCGAAGCGGGGTAAATTTCGGTAATTATTCCTCTAAAGGGGGAGAGCACTTTTTTAAAATCCTCCCAAAGGAAATAGGTTCTTGTGTAGCGGTGGGGTTGGAATACGGGGATAATTTCATACCGCAGATAAAATTCCCTCAAGGCGGAGAGCACAGCCTCTATTTCCCTCGGGTGGTGGGCGTAATCTTCGAAAAAGATAACTTTGGAACCGTTTATTTCAACTTTTCCTATTTTGGACATTCTCCTTTGGGCGTTTTTAAACTCTCTTAGAGCCAAGGATATAGTTTCGAAATCTATACCCGCCTCAACCGATAGGGCTATGGCCGCTAAGGCGTTGGAAATATTGTGCCTTCCGGGAAGGTTTAGCTCTATTTCTCCCAACCTTTGGAAGTCTTTATAAACCTCAAAACGGTAACCCGAAGTGGTTTTTTCTATATTCTTTGCTACATAATCGGCGGGGGAAGTTATTCCGTAGGTAATAACCCGTCGGTTGGTTTTTGGTATTATTTCCCTAACCCCTTCGTCGTCGAGATTTAAAACCGAAAAACCATAGAAGGGAACTTTTTCTATAAATTCCAAAAAGGCGTTTTTTATATTTTCGTAGGACCCGTAAAAGTCCAAATGTTCCCTGTCTATATTGGTAACCACCGCAACAACGGGGGATAGTTTCAAAAAGCTTCCGTCGCTTTCGTCCGCTTCGGCAATGAGCAATTCGCTTTTGCCCAAACGGGCGTTGCTACCTTCAAATAGATGGAGTTTTCCGCCTATTATTACCGTGGGGTCTTTTTCGGCCTTATAGAATATATGGGCCAGCATGGAGGTTGTTGTTGTTTTTCCGTGGCTTCCGCTTACCGCTATACCTTCTTTTACCCTCATCAGTTCGGCCAACATTTCCCCGCGCGGTATTACGGGAATTCCACGGCGTTTTGCCTCCTTTATTTCGGGGTTGTCGGGAGATACGGCCGAGGAATAGACCACCACATCGGTTTCGGGGGGAAGGTTTTTTTCGCTGTGGCCTATAAATATAGTTGCTCCCAAATTCCTTAATTCGTGAACGGTAGGACTTTCGGCTATATCGCTACCGCTCACTTTATAGCCCATTTGAAGTAAGATACGGGCTATGCCCGACATTCCTATGCCGCCTATTCCTATTAGGTGGAAGTTTTTAATTTTTTCTTTAAACATGCCCAAGGGGGTTTTTTAATATCTAAGGACTTTTAAATCAATATTTTATGAGTGCCGAGCTTCAATCTTTTGTAGACAAAAAGGAATTGTTAATAAAAAGACATAAAAATGGGCTTTGGAGTATTATCCACCCTCGGAAGGATACGGAAGTTGTTTCCCTCCAAGTTTGGTTTAAAGTAGGTTCGGTCTACGAAAGGGAAAATGAAAGGGGTATAGCCCACTTTTTGGAACATATGCTTTTTAACGGAAATGATAAATATGCCTACGGAGAGGCCGAGGCCCTTATAGAAAGTTTGGGGGGACACATAAACGCCGCCACTTCCAAGGAATACACCTATTATTACGTGGATATAGCCGCACCCTACTGGAAGGAGGGCTTGGATGTTCTTTTCCACCTAACTATGAGGGCCACCCTCGAAGAAAAAATGATAGAAAAGGAAAAACCTATAGTTTTGGAAGAACTTTATAGGGCTAAAGACAACCCCACAACCCAACTTTGGTGGACTTTTGAAAAGGAAGTCTATAAGGTTTCCCCTTTTAGGCATCCCATTATCGGTTATGAAAAAACTATAAAAAACTTTACCCGTCCTATGCTTTTGTCCTTCTATCAAGGGTTTTATCAACCCAAAAATGCCACCGTTGTGGTGGTCGGAAATATAGACCCTTTGGAGGTTCAAAAGTTTATAGAGGAAACTTTTGCCGCCGAACCGAGTAAACCTATCCCCAAAAGGTATATACCCAACGAACCTCCCCAGCTTAAAGTTAGAAGTAAAACCTTAACCGACCCCCGTATAGGGAAAGACAAATCTTATGCTCTTATTGGGTGGAGAATACCCCCCATAGGGACTTTGGAGGATTTTGACCTTTTGGTGTTGAACGAAATTCTTACCGGCGGACGGAGCTCTATTTTGTATACCCAACTTAGGGAAAAAGGAATTGTTTACTCTGTAAGTTCCTACGATTTTGCCCGCAGTAGGGACAATCTATTTGCTATTTCCTCCTCCCAGCACCCCGACAATATAGAAACTTTCAAAAAAAGGTTGTTCGAAATTTTTGAAGAAATTTATGACACTATAACCGACGAGGAGGTTGAGCGTTTTAAAAACCGTCTAATAAACGCCGAGTTGTTTGAAAAGGAAGAACCCGAAAGTGAAGCAGTCTTTTTCGGCTACAGCCAAACGGTGGTGGGAAAAATTAACTACGCCCTATATTTCTTTGAAAATATAAGAAAGGTAAAAGCCGAACATATAAGGCTGGTTTTGGAAAAGTATATTCTCAACAAACCCTATACGGAAACTTTTTTACTTCCCTCTTAAGTTTCTTTATTTGTAATCTTTCCCAAACAATTCTTTATAAGCTTTTTCCAAAGCGGTATCCAACTGTAGGTTGAATAAAAATTCCACTTCCGCCACAAGGTCGATTAATTCACAGTCTACCATACAGCTCTCCATAAAAGTTTCCAAGGGTTTATCTTCATCCACCGATTGGAGAACTATTTTCCAAGTTTCCAAATCTGGTTTTTTGTTAGCCTTATTTTCCACACAACGGCGGCAGCGGTGGTATTCCTCAAATAGGTCGGTTGTAAATCTTACCACTTCGCAATAACCGCGGGCTATATCCCCCGCATCTTCCTCCAGTAGGAAAATCCACCTTTTGGGAACATCGAGGAGATAATACCTTTCGGCGACCTTGGATTCGAAAAATTCCTCAAATAGCTTCCTTACTAAGTTTTGATAATCCTCCAAAGGGGTGTCCTGTTTGGGAACGTGCAACCTATGGCGGATATTTTTAAATCTGACCTCGTAAAGGGTTTTACCATTGTGGTTAGCCTCTCTTATGTCTTCCAATTCAATAGAAAGACCTCGGCGGGCTATTATTCCGTCCAGCTCGTCCCAAAGGAGGCCCTTGGTCAGTCGGTCGCGCAGGGTAAAAATAATATCGTTCAACTCATAAGCCAGCTGGCGGATATCTTCGAGCATTATCAGTTCTTTGTCCATGGCTTTAAAATTTATAGACCTTCGAAAGGTTATCCTCAAGTTTAAAAACGTTGGAAGGGGAAAAATTTTTTGAAAACCAAAAAGGGGATTAAGAAGGTATTTGTCTTAAAAAGGACTTTAACTTTTGTCCCCGCTTTGGGAAATAGTTTCAAATACTCCCATAGAGGCAAATTTATTTAGTCTTTCTTCCAGCAGTTGGTCTAAAGGTTTTTGGGAAAGCTCTTTAAGGGTTTTTCTCAAACACCATTTAAGGAGTCTGGCGGTGGCTATAGGTTCAATGTGGGCCGCCCCGTAGGGTTCGGGAATAATACCGTCTATAACGCCCAGTTTTAGAAGGTCTTGGGCGGTCAGCTTTAATGCCTCGGCGGCCTCTTCTACCGCCTTTTGGTCTTTCCACAATATGGCGGCACAACCTTCGGGAGAAATTACCGAATAAACGGAGTTTTCCAACATGTAAACTCTATCGGCTACGGCCAAGGCTAACGCCCCTCCGCTACCCCCTTCGCCGATAATTACCGAAACCGTTGGGACCTTAAGGTAGGCCATTGTGTAAATGCTGTCGGCTATCGCTTTGGATTGGTTATGTTCTTCGGCCTCTATACCGGGAAAGGCCCCGGGGGTATCTACAAAGGTTATAACGGGCAGGGAAAACCTTTCGGCCAGTTTCATAACCCTTATGGCTTTGCGGTATCCCTCGGGGTTGGGCATTCCGAAGTTTCTTTTCATCCGTTCTTTGGTGTCTTTACCTTTTTCGTGGCCTATAACAGCCACGGGACGGCCGTAGAAAAAGCCCAATCCCGCTATTATGGCGGGGTCGTCTCCACAATAACGGTCGCCGTGGAGTTCGTGGAAATTCTCAAAAATAAGCTCTAGATAGTCGCGGGTGTGGGGCCGTTTGGGGTGGCGGGCTATTTGCACTTTCTGCCAGGGGGTAAGGTTGGAAAAGAATTCTTTTAACTTCTGACGGTATTCTTTTTGAAGTTTCCTAAGTTCGGACTCGACTTCCCTTTTACCGGCGAAAAACTGGAGCTTAAGCTTTTCAATTTTTTCTTTAATATCTTCAACCCATTTATCAATCTTTTTTAAATCCATCTAATAAAAGTATGAATAAGAGCCCCCAACAGAGGTATTTAGAAGAGCAAAACTAAGAGAGGTTCTTTAAAGTTTGAATAATCTCTTCAAGGGTTAATATTTTTTGCTCCCTAGTGTGGAGGTTTTTGAGAGGGAATTTTCCGCTTTGAAGTTCGTTTTCACCTACCACCACGGCGAAATCGGCCCCGATTTTGGCGGCATACTCAAATTGTTTTTTTAGTTTGCCTTCCCTATAGGAAAGCTCTGTTCTAATACCCTCTTGGCGGAGTTTTTCGGCTATTTTGAGAGCCTCTATCTTTTCCTTTTCTCCCCCGAAGGGAATGATAAATACCAAGGGTTTCTTAGGTGGAAGTTCTTTAACCAAGAGCATTAACCTTTCCACCCCTGCCGCAAATCCCAAGGCGGGGGTAGGGGGGCCTCCCAGTTCCTCTACCAAATAGTCGTAGCGGCCGCCCGCTATAACTGTTTTGCCCAGCTCTTTGGAAACACATTCGAAAACGGTTTTGCTGTAGTAATCCAACCCTCTAACCAAATAGGGGTTTTCTACAAATTCCACATTTAGGGCTTTTAAATACTCTTTCACCTGCCTATAGTGAGTTTTACATTCATCACAAAGGTAGTCAGTTATTTTGGGTGCTTTTTGGGCTATAACTTTACAGGTTTCAACCTTGCAGTCCAAAATTCGTAGAGGGTTTTTTTCCAACCTTCTTTGGCAGTCTTCGCAAAGTTCTTCCCTATGTTGGCGGAGGTAATTTATCAATGCTTCCCTGTATTTGGGTCTACATTTCTTGCACCCTAGGGAGTTAATCTCTATAGTTGCCTCTATTTGGAGAGTTTTTAATATATCGTCGGCTATTTTTATTATTTCGGCATCTGCCAAGGGGTTGATTGTTCCCAAAACTTCGGCCCCCACTTGGTGAAATTCTCTGTATCTTCCCTTTTGGGGTCTTTCATGGCGGAACATCGAACCTTCGTAGTAGAGTTTTTTATAGGTTCCGTCGGCGTAAAGTTTATTTTCGATGTAGGCCCTAACTACGCCGGCCGTGCCTTCGGGCCTTAGGGCTATATCCCTTCCTCCTTTGTCTTGGAAGGTGAACATTTCCTTTTCAACTATGTCGGTAGCGTCGCCTATGGAACGGGTGAAAAGTTTGGTGTATTCGACGGTGGGCAATATTATTTCTTCAAAATTATTTTTTTCCAAAATATTCCTAATTTTTTCTACAACAAAGCGATATTTGCGGGCCTCTTCTCCTATTAAGTCCCTAAAGCCCCTTACGGTTTTTATTTTTTCGGACATTTAAACAAATTTTAAACTCGGCCAAGGTGGGTATTTTGCTGCCTACTGTTTATGGTAAAAAATGAAGCTCCAAAGGAGGAAAGAAATTAATCCAAACCTAAATGGTTCTTGTAAGCCTTGAAGGTATTTAGCAACAAAGCGGTGACGGTCATAGGGCCTACACCGCCGGGGACGGGGGTTATATAGGAAGCTTTTTCTTTAACTTTTTCAAAATCCACATCGCCGACTATTTTTCCATCTTTTTTGGAAATTCCCACGTCTATAACCACGGCCCCCTCTTTAACCATATCTTCCTTTATTAGATGGGCTACCCCGGTGGCGGAAATTAAAATGTCGGCGTTTAGGGTATGTTTTTTTAAATCTTTGGTGTAAATGTGGCAGGTTGTCACCGTAGCGTTTTGATTTAAAAGTAATACCGACAATGGTTTGCCTACTATATAACCCGCCCCCACTATGGTGGTATCTTTACCTTGAACATCTATGCCGTAGTGCTCAAGCAAAATTTTTATTCCTAAGGGGGTGCAGGGTATAAAACCACTGTCGAGGTTGGCTATTAACTTTCCCATATTTTCGGGATGGAAACCGTCCACATCTTTGTCGGGTCGGATTGTTTCAATAACCCTTTGGGGATTTATATGTTTGGGCAACGGTAGCTGAACCAAAATCCCGTCCACTTCAGGGTTTTCGTTTAATTCTTTTACCAACGAGAGGAGTTTTTCCTCTTTGCAATCCTCGGGAAGGTGATAGAAGAGAGATTCTATCCCCACTTTGGAGCAAGCTTTTCTTTTGTTGTTTACGTAAACTTGGCTGGCAGGGTCATTGCCAACCAAGATAACGGCCAAAGATGGTTTTCTATATCCCTTTTCCCTTAATTGGTCTATCTCTTTTTTTAACCTTTCACGGTAAATTTTGGAAACTTCTTTCCCGTCGAGGATTGTAGCCATTAACTTAACCTATCTTACGGTGGAAATAAAACCTACAAAGGGGTTGTTCGGTTTTTTCAAGTTCGGAAATTTAAAAGTAAGGGAAAATGAAAAATCCTATTATTCCTTCACCTGGAAATAAAACTCTTTGAACCTACGGTGGGTTTTTAAATCCTTGAGCATTACTAAAAAGCGGGATTCGGAGCCGGTATAAAGTTCCACCTTTTTAACAACCTTCCAGCCCTTAAGAGGTTTATCGGTAAAGAGTAAAACCTTTTTAGGGTCGAATTTTTTAAGCCCTTCCTCGGAACGGATAATGTAAACCTTGCCCCGCCAATAGAAGGGAAAATCTTTAAAAAACCAATTGATGCAAACAAATTTTTTGTCCCCGTATTGGTCTTTTAGTTGGGTTATAACCTCCTTGTAGGGGCGATATTGTTCCACCCAAGGGAGAACTTTGTAGGTAAAGAGCACCAAAATAGGTATAACGGCAATTGCTGGTCTAAGTAAGTAATGTTTTCCTTCAACGGCCGCCCAAAGGGCCAAACTTAAAAATAAAACAATCCAAAGTAGAAGGTCTTCTGCAAAACCCAGCCAAAAGAGAGCATAAACAAAAGCCACTAGCAAGAGAACCAAAACAAAAGCGTTTAAAACGCTTATGGCTCGGTGGTATTTATCGTAAAGCCGTGCGGTTAAAATTGCCATAGCGCCGAAGGCGGGAAGTATGTAAACGGGGATTTTTCCCTTTGCCACCGTAAAGGCTCCAAAAGTTGTTAAAAACCAACTCAGGGAGAATAAAAATTCCTTTTCCTCTTTGAGTTTTTTCAAAAGATAACCCAAAAGGGAATAGTAGAAGTGAAGCGAGTAGGGTAAGAAAGCCCACAATATAACCACCAAGTAAAAACTCCAATTAAAACCTTTGTGGGGATTTATTGCCCTATGAATAACCTCGCTGTAGAAGGTTTGAACAAAAAGCTCCCCATAATGCAGGTAGGCGTAATAATACCACCCCAAAGTGGGCAAAGATGCTAAAAACCCCACAAGCAGGGGTTTAAACATTTTTTTTAAAAACCTTAAAAGGTTAAAACTTTGCGAAAGTAAATCCTCCAGCAGGTGGTAAAGGAAAATAGTTCCCCAAAAAATGGCCAAAAAAGGTATTCCCTTGGTGAGGATGGCCGCCGAAAGGAATATTCCCGACAGGAGCAAAAAGAAAGTTTTCCTTTCCCTCAGGTGGAGGTGATAAAAAACTAAAGCCCCCGTTAGGAAAAAGGTAAGGGGCATTTCGGGCGAATCGTAACGGGCCAAGGAAAATACTTGCAAGGCGGTTAGAAAAACCACAGCCGCAAAAAGTCCCGTTAGGGCATCTTTAATTTTCCTTCCGTAATAGAAAAGTAAGAGGGCGGTAAATAGGGCCGACAGAAGCGGTGTCAGGCGGGTAGTCCATTCGGAAATTCCAAAGATTTTATAACTTACGGCGGTCAGCCAATAAGTCATTGGAGGTTTGTTTAGGCGGGGTTCATAGTTGTAGGTTAAATCCAGCCAATTACCCCTTTCGAGAATTTCGCGCGCCGTCTCCGCATAGAAAGCCTCGTTGGGTTGCCAAATATCGTTCAACCCCAAATGGTAAAGGTTTAATAGACCCACCACCGACAGGAGCAAAGTTATTAACCATTTGTTAAACCGCATGAGGTTTAGAGTTTTAACCGACCTTTGGAGGTTTCAAGAAATAAAAACCAAAAAGGCAATAATTAACTTAAATCCCTAAAAATTTCCTTATTAATTGGTTCATCTCTTTATCCTTGCGGCAGTATAGGCAATATTCCTGCCCGGGGGCGGCGACGAATTCCTTTCCGCACCCTTTGCATATTTTCTTTTCGCCCTTACCTATAACCACCTTGCCCGCCATAACGTTGCGGCGGGGGACAAAGGTTTTTTGCAAAGTTATAGCCGATGTGGGGCATATTTTTTCGCACAGACCGCAGTCGGTGCACAGAATTTGGGTAAAGTAAATTCCGCTTTCATCAGAAGTTAATGCCCTCGTCGGACACCAAAAGGAGCACATATTATTCCTCTGGCAGGTGTTGGGGTTTATAACCGGTTTGGCAAACCTAAGGGAAGGTTCTTCCACCGCTTGGTAGCAGATATCTTCGGGTGGATACCTTTTAACGGTCTCAAAAAATAGTTGCCTCCATAGGGGAACATTTATTTTTTCGTTAACTTTAGGTGGTTTTCTTTTTTCCTCTTCCCCGAATAGGGCCGATAAAAATTCCCTTCGGTCTAAGCCTTCTTCTTCGTTGGTAATCTCCGCGGTGTTTTCTGTGATTTCCCCTTCCACCCGATGGTAGTGGAGAAGTAGCTTAGCCCTCTCTATGTATTTTTTTATGAATTCATAGTTTTCCTTTTGGGGACACTCTTTACACTTGTCCGTTAGAAGGTTAACCCTTTTGTAGCCCCACAAAATTAGGGAAGCCAAAATTTCTTCATTCAACATTGCGAGACAGGGAACCTTAACATCCGCCGTTTGGTCGGTCAAAAAACAGCCCACCGTAAGGGTTTCTTTTTCTTTATATAACTTTTCCCAGTTGAATTTAATTTGAAAAACATTTACGGGACATTCGGAAAAACATAAACCGCAAACTGTGCACTTATCGAAATTAACCTTCGGGCGGTTATTTTCAAATTCGATAGCCCCTGTGGGACATACATTTTTACACCTTTCGCAGGTTTTTAAATTGTCCTGATTTATACAATGCTCGGTTTTTACAGTTAAAGGAAACTCCGAAATAAGTTGTAAAAGTAACCTATCTACCACCATCAGATTAAAGATTAAGAAACTTCCTTGGGTCTATAAATTAGCTATCCCCCTATAGGGTTTATTTTTTCCTTTATGGAGAGAAAAATTTACCTTGCTCTGGCGGCGGTTTTGGTCGGTTTTTTGGTCTATATGTTGCCTTTGGGGTTAAACCCCCAAGCCCATAAGCTTTTGGCTTTGTTGGCGGCCACCGTTTTTATGTGGCTTTTCGAGGTTATGCCTTTGGGCATTACGGCCCTAACGGCGGTTGCCTTTGCGGTGGTTTTGGGCATAGCGGACAAAAAAACGGCCTTCGCCAACTTTGCCCACCCTATCATTTTTCTCTTTATTGGAAGTTTCCTTTTGGCCGAAGCTTTTTCCAAATATAAAATTGACCGTTATATAGCCCTTTTTGTGCTTTCCAAAGATTGGGTTAGGAAAAACTCCTTAATCTTTATTGCCACCGTTTTATTTATACCTTGGTTTCTGTCGATGTGGTTGAGCAACACCGCCACCACCGCTATGCTTTTGCCAATTGTGGCGGGTTTGTTGGCAACCTTATACCCCGACGGCTCTTGGCGAAACAAATCGGTTAAATTTCTCCTTTTGGCTATAGCTTACGCCGCTTCGGTGGGAGGCATTACCACCCCGGTGGGAACACCGCCCAACCTTATCGCATTAGGCTTTCTGGAAAAGGAGGGAATTCAAATCTCCTTCGGAGAGTGGATTCTAAAGGTGCTGCCTATATCGGCTTTAACCTTTTTCGCTTTGGTTCTTTACACTTACCGACTAATAGGTCGCCTTCCCGTGGACAGAATCGATTTAACCACCCTAAAGAGGGAAAAATTAAATTCCACCCAAAAGGTTATTCTTTTCATATTCCTATCGGTGGTAGTTTTATGGTTATTACCAACCTTTTTAGGGCTTTTGAAAAATATTGCTCCTCCTTTGGAAGGAGTCTATCTGTGGGTAAAACATCATTTGCCTACGGAAGTTGTGGCCCTTTTAGGGGCTTCGTTATTGTTCTTAATACCTGTAAAGGAAAAGAAAGAAACTATTCTCACAGTTGGAGATATTAGGAAAATCGATTGGGACACAATACTGCTCTTTGGCGGTGGTCTAAGCCTCGGAAGCCTAATGTTTAAAACAGGCTTGGTTAGCTACATAGGCCAAAAGCTGGCGGGCATTTTACCTTCCTCGGAATTTATGGTTCTACTTATTCTTACTACAGTGGTTATTTTTCTTACGGAAATTTCTTCCAACACCGCCACAGCCAATGTTTTTATCCCGGTGGTTATAGGTCTGTCCCACCAACTGGGTTTGGATTTGGAAAAAACCGTTATGGCCACCACTTTGGCATGTAGCTACGCCTTTATGCTTCCTATGGCCACACCGCCCAACGCTATAGTTTTTGGCTTTGCCGATATAAAAATTTCCGAAATGGCCCGCGTCGGTTTAATTATGAACCTTATAGGAATTTTTATTATTTCCACATTGGTTTATTTCCTTTTTTAGATTAACTAAACCCGCAAATGGTCAAAACCTTCTATTGAAATTACCTTCCCGCTGCGGGCGTCTATTATTTTTCCTCCCTCGGGGGCTGTTATTTTTCCCACCTTTTTGAGGCCAAATTTTGTTAAATCTTCCTTTGAGGTTATAAGGAGTTGGTAATCCTCCCCTCCTTTTAGGGCGTAATAAAGGGGGTCTTTCTTCCTTTGGAGGCAGTAAGTTTTTAGTTCCTCCGAAAGGGGTATTTCTTCTAAGAAAATTTCCGCCGAAAGGTTTTTTAACATTTTCCTTAGGTCGGAAATAAATCCGTCGCTTATATCCATCGAGGCGGTTGCATATTTTTCCACCACCGGGGCCAAATCCAACCGTGCCGTAGGTCGGAGATGTTTTTCTATAAGCATCTTCTCGTAAGGTTTGTAGTCTCTTTTCCTTTCCAAAAGAAGTTCCAAACCCGCAAGACTGTCACCCAAATAGGGACTAACATAGATATAGTCCCCTACACGGGGTTTATCCCTAAAAACCAACCTTTTAGCGTGGCCAACGATTGGAAAATCCAACATTATTAGGTGTGAAGAAGTTGTATTTCCACCCAAAAGGTCGAAGTTGTAAAAATCCAAGGCTTGGTTTATTCCCTTATATAGTTCTTCCACATAGGAAAGCTCTATATATTTGGGGAGGGCTAGCGTAATCATTCCAAAAAGCGGACGGCCACCTTTGGCGGCTATATCGCTAACATTGACGCTGACCAATTTCCAACCTACCGAAGCGGGCGGATACCAACGGAGGAAATGCCTTCCCTCCACCAGTGTGTCCACGGTAAAGAGTAGAAATCCCCCCTTTAGGGAAGAAGATAATTTCGAAAAATCGACAAAGGCGGTATCGTCTCCAAAAGCCCTAACCACCGAAGGGTCTTTGGTGTTAAAAACCTTTGTTAGGTGTTCTATTAGCCCAAACTCTCCTAAGGAAGAAATTTTTGTTTTTCCCATTTTTAAAATTTCAACTTATGAAGATAGATTGGGAAGAAGTCGAAAGGTTGTCGGATTTCTTCTCCTACTTTACGGAAGAGTATTTATCCAAAACCCCCTGTAGGGTTTCACCTCATCAGCTTATATCGTGGATTCAAAAAGGAGAAAAAGTCCTTATTGTGGATATTAGAACGCCTACCGAAATGGGTTTAATAGGTTTTACCTACCCCCAAACCTTGAAAATACCTATGAACGAACTCTTTAAGAGGGAAAATATCGAAAAACTGGCTCAATACGAGGACTATAAAATAGTGGTAGCCTGCCGTGCGGGTGTGCGTTCTTTGGTGGCTACTGCCTTTCTAAGAAGGGTTGGGTTTAACAATGCCTATTCCCTCCACGGCGGAATTATAGCTTTTGCGGAGGCAGTTAAGTGTTAAAGCCTTTTCCCTCCTATGTTTTATACAAATTCCTTTCCCTAATATAGGAATAAACCTTATCGGGAACCATAAAACGGATATCCTTTCCCTCTTTTAACCTATTTCGGATTTCTGTTGAAGATATTTCCAACCTACGGGATTTAAAAATTTTTAAACCTTCGGGGGATAAACCCAAAGTGGCTTTTGCGTAGTTTACAACTTCCCTTTCGGTGGAATTTCTCAATAACACCACCGGGAGGAGGATTTTTAAAAGTTCTTTAAAACTATACCATTTGTGGAATTTTAGAAAGGTATCGTCCCCCATAAGCCAATGAACTTTTTCCAAGTTGTGTTTTTGTTTTAAATATTGGGCCGTTTGGAGGGTATAGGAAACACCACCTTTAAGGATTTCGTAGGGTTCTATTTCAAAATAATCAACCCCCGAAAGGGCCAATTGGAGCATTTTTAACCTATCCTTGGCATCGGCTCGGTGTCCTGTTTTTACCTTAAAAGGGGAAATATAGGTGGGTATAAAAACCACCTTTTGGTAGTTGAAAGTTTCCATCGCATCGCGGGCAAGTATTAAATGCCCTATGTGAACGGGGTCAAAACTGCCCCCGAAAAAGAGAATATTCTTCCCCATAGGGGAAAAATAAAAACTACCTACGGAGGAATTTAACGGAACTACTTAAAAAGTAGGCTGTTAAAACACCGACAACCTCGGGGATAACTAAAGTCCTATGACTCATTTCGGAAATCATAACCAAGGCCGTTATGGGAATTTTCAAAGCGGCACTGAGCATAGCACTTGCACCCGTTAACACAAAGATAGAAAGCTTGTCGGGGAAGGAGGCAGCAACAATATTGCCCAAGGCAGCTCCGATGAAGATGAGAGGCAAGACTACACCGCCGGGATAACCGAAGTTTAACAAGACGGTTAAAAATAGCATTTCCAAAACTATGGCTTTTACGGCTGCCTCGAAAGGGATAACGTGGCCGGCAACTATTTCCAATGGTTGGTAGTCTACCGAGAGGTTCAACAAGGGGAAATGTTCGTAGTTCAGGGCGATGGCAAAAAGCAACAAAATAACGGGTAAGATTGCTAAAGGTCGGTATTCGGGTGGGCTTAAAGAGGCGAATTTTTTAGCAATATCGAAGACCAATGTTAAGACGATGGCAAGGGCGGCCGCCCAAACTCCTATAACAAAGGCGGGGGCTATATCCAAGAGGTTCCAATGGAAAGCCCCGTGAACCGGTATAACGGGGTGGTATCCGCGGAAATAAACGTAGACGGTGTAGGAAATTGTGGAACTGGATAGGGCATTTATAACAAAATCAACGTTTAAAACTTTCCCAAAACGGTTTTCTAAAACATAAAAAGTAGCTCCCAAAGGTGTTTTTAGAAAGGCCCCCACAAAAGCAGCCGCACCTATTGTTCCCCAATAATTCAATTGTCCTTTGGGCAGTCTAAAGATTTCGGCTATATACTGACCCAAACCTGTACCCAAGAGCATAGCGGGGCCTTCCCTACCGGCGGGTAAAACCGATAGGGTTAGAGCAACACCTAAAAACTTTGCTACCCACAAAAATAGAGGAACAACTAAATTTTCTTTTAGAAATCTCAAAGCCAACAGCAACCCGGGCAGGCTGGCATTTTTTTCTACCCAAATAACCCATGTTTGGTAAACCGCCAAAATTAATAACTGGAAAAAATAAAGTCGATGTTCAAAGGAAAAATTATGAATTTCCACTATTAGATAATCCAAAAAAGCGGCCGCCAATCCTGTAATTAAACCTATAAAGGCGGCGAATAAACTTTCCCGTATTTTGTAAATTATGTATTGCTTGTGGAACGATATTTGCGGAAACATATAAAAATAAGTGTCTACAACTACTTGAATATTAGAAAATCTTGAACTCCCTCTTTGCTCCAAAAGGTCTACCAAGCCATCAACATCGATTTCTAAGTCGGGCAAATCCTCAAAAAGGTCGGAAGGTTTTTGTTCCTTTTGGCGGTTTTGGTTTTCAAGCTCCTGTTTTAGGGCGTTGATTACTTTTGTGACCTCCTAGCGGGTTAGGTCTTTTGTGGACTTTTTACGGAACAAGGAATGCAACCAACTATGGTAGGTATTGTCGTCCCAACCGAGCTCCTTCCTTAGGACATGAATGAATTTGACCTGCTTTTGGGTTAGGGGTTTATCTCCGTTCCTTTTCGGGGTTGCTTTTTGTTGCTTTTCCTCCTTTTGGGTTTTTAGGGTTTCCAATTCCTCCTTTAGGAGGTTTAATAATTTTTGTGCCCTCAATAGGTGGGCTACTGCTTGGGCTTGTTCCTTTTCAAGGGCTTGTAAGATTTGGTTTACTTTGGGGGGGTTATTGTGGGATGTAAAATTTAATATCTGGGTATTATTTGTATCACCTTTTTAGGGTCATAGCACCACCTCCACAAGTTTTTCCAGGTCTTCTTTTTTCAAGGCGACCGCCACAAGGGCGTCGTGGACATCGTAGGCTTTGCGGAAGGCGAACCCTTCGCAGTCGGGGGCTATGGCTAAGCGGAATTGGACGCAGTCTTTGGGATTAACCCACTCTGGCGATATTTTGGGGTCGCCGTCGTATTCACCCCAGGCTTCTATGGCGTCTAACAAATCGAGAATTTCTTCTATGTCTTCGGGTTGGTAATAGTAGGCTTCCCCAAGGTGGTCGGCGATTTGGAACAGTTCGAAGTAAACATCTACATCACCGTCTATAAATACCCACAAGCCGTTGGTTTTAACCTCTTCCCTTAGGCGGGGTAGTTCACTAAAAGATTGGTACCAAAAAGACTTAATAAAGACCAATGTCAACAAGGTATTCAATTAACTGAGAGGGCTACCCAAGGAGAGGGGAAAGAATATATAAATTAGTTAACCTTCAAGGAAACACTCCACTTTATCTCCCACTTGAGGGTTGTATTTTTCTTTAAAGCTGTCCATTGGTAGGAATATCTCGATATAACCGAAGCTTCCGCAGATGAAGGAGGGTATTCCCTTTTCCCCCGAAAGGAAATTTTCAACTACTTTACCTTCCAAGGAGCGCCAACGGCATTTTTTAAACTTAGAGCAGGGTATATTTGTTATAGCATTTCCGAATTTGTCGAAATATAGTATTTGTCCGATAATTTTATTCTCCTCTTGGTGGGGCTTAGGAAAGTTTAACATTTTTTGGTAGTTAATTTTTGGGCCAAGCTCCTCCAAGGGAACACCTTTGCTAATATAGGCCGCTGCGGGTGTAAAGATATCCCTTCCATGGAAGGTGTTATTTACCATATTTAACCTATACTTGGGGTTGGCAATTTCTACCACCTCAATGGGTTTTTCTTCTTCAAGCACCAAATCGAGGAGTCCATTCATTGGAGCGACGAAATAGTAGTTTTCGGTTCTAACCGCTATCGGTTTTCTCTCGGTGCCCACCCCGGGGTCTACTACTGCAACAAAAATACTTCCTTTGGGGAAATATTTGTAATGGGCTTTTAACACCAAAGCCCCTTCGAGAATATTGAAGCTCTCTATCTCGTGGGTTAAATCTACGGGCTGTATTAGGGGGTTTATATTTAGGGCCACCCCCTTCATTACCCCTGCAAAACCATCTTTTGTGCCAAAATCGGTTAGAAAAACTAAAAGGGGAACTTTAATTTCTTTTTCCATCGGAAGGTTTATTTTTCCCAAAGATTTACTATAAATTCCTTAAGTAGTTTTGCCTCCTTTACCAACTCCTGCCCGTAGAGGCTATAAAACTTATGTCCGTAGGGAAAATATTTTTGACATACCTCGGAAGGGTTAGCTATAGCACATATCGGATACCTAACAGCTTGGATTGTCGTATCTATCAAAGGTAGGTCATTCTTTGCAAAAACCTTAACGAGGATAAAAAATTGCCACAACAACAGTAGGGTTAAAAAAGCCCCTACCACACGACGGATTAACCTCTTTATTACCTCCATTAAGAGTTTTTATTAAAAGCTTAGATTTCCCTTCCAAGGTGCGTTTGATAATAAACACCTTTAGAAGGTTTTTAAATTTTTCTGCTTCGGGTTATTTTCTTGACATCCCTCAAACTGGACAATAACACAATTATTTTTCTACCTTTAATGTCCAGTTTTTGAAAAAGCCCCGAGTTGAAGTATAATTTTGCTTGCATTAGTGGACATTTAAATATGACTTTCTTATGGTTGAAAATTTCTTGACATTCCATTCTAAGGTTGAAAAATTTTCAAAAAGGGTTTATATTTAGAAATTTAGAGCAGAAGGCCGGAGGGGTGGCCGAGAGGCCGAAGGCGGCTGCTTGCTAAGCAGTTGAGCGGGTTTACGCCCGCTCCGTGGGTTCGAATCCCACCCCCTCCG
>JAADES010000009.1 GCA_013153315.1 Aquificota bacterium | reverse complement strand
AGGTTAATAAATACGAAAATCTGCTCTCCAAGGATTGGGTTTCGATTTTTAACCTTGTTTGGGAGAAAGTAAAATTTAGCCCCCGAGCGTTGGCCGATTTTATGGAATTAAACCAAAAGGAGAAAATCCAGTTTATAAAGGCCCTAAAGAAGTTAGATAAAAGCGACCCAAAGGGCCATAAGGCGCAAAGTTTAACAATTTCCGACCAAACGGTTTTTAAAGGAAGATTTGCCGGCGGGAGGTTTTACTATCAAATAAACAACGGAATGTTTGAAATAGTGGGAATTCTCCAAGGGGAGGATGAAAAAAGTAAAGACCGATTTATAAGGGAAAGGTTTAATTGAAACCACTTAAAGGAAAAACTAAGTTTTAGGAACATAAATCGGAGGTTTTAAACCTTTAACTACCTCTTCGTCTATAATTACTTTGGCTATATCTTTGCGGGAAGGAACTTCAAACATCACGTCGGTCATTATTTCTTCCACTATAGCCCTTAGTCCGCGGGCACCTGTTTTTCTTCTAAGGGCTTCCCGCGCGATTTCCCTTAAAGCCCCCTCGGAAAATTCCAATTGAACACCGTCCATAGCCAAAAGTTTTTGGTATTGTTTTATAATAGCGTTTTTAGGTTCTACCAAAATCCTAACCAAATCTTCTTCCTTCAGAGGGTCTAGTGTTGCTATTATCGGAAACCTTCCGAGGAATTCGGGAATCATTCCGAACTCTATGAGGTCTTCGACAGTTACATACTTCAGGAGGTCTTCGCTTTCGTCCAATTTCCTTATATCGGCCTCAAAACCTACGGCGCTTTTGCCTATTCGGCGTTTTATTATATCCTCCAAACCTACAAAGGCACCGCCCGCTATGAAGAGTATATCGGTAGTGTCCATTTGAATAAATTCCTGATTGGGGTGTTTTCTACCCCCTTGGGGCGGAACGTTTACTATGCTACCTTCCACCAATTTGAGTAAGGCCTGCTGAACACCCTCACCGCTGACATCGCGGGTTATAGAGGGGTTTTTACCGCTCTTCTTGGCAATTTTGTCAATTTCGTCGATATAGACAATCCCTTTTTCGGCCTTCTTTACATCGTAGTCGGCCGCCTGCAACAGGCGAACCAAAATATTTTCTACGTCCTCGCCCACATATCCCGCCTCGGTTAGGGAGGTCGCATCGGCTATAGCAAAGGGAACGTTTAATATTTTTGCCAAGGTTCGGGCCATCAATGTTTTACCGCTACCGGTTGGCCCTATTAGCAATATGTTGGACTTTTCTATTTCTACATCGTCGTCTCCTAGACCTTTTTCCTTTTGGAGGATTCTTTTATAGTGGTTATAGACAGCCACCGAGAGGATTTTTTTTGCCCTATCTTGCCCTACAACATATTGGTCCAAAATTTTCTTTATCTGCTCAGGGGTAGGTAGATAGTCAAGTTCCTTTATAGGTTTTTGCTCTTTTTCTTGGCGATATTGCTTTAACAGTTCATAACAGCCCAAAACACACCTATCGCATATGTAGGTTCCCGTAGGGCCTTCTATTAGAAAATCGACCTCATTTTCGTAGGCCCCGCAAAAGAAGCATTTTTTTTCCTTAGCCATTTCGAGAAAGTTTAAATATATGTTTAGGATTCTTTTTTAAAAACCAACCAACCGGCGGAGGTTTTTATTTCTATTTCCTCGGGAAGGTTGGGTTTTTTCCAACCCTTTAGAATAACCTCTTTAACCTTTTTACTTCCTTCTACCTTAAATAGGGCTTCTTTAGGATTTTCTTTGACAGGTATTATTTTGATATTTCCCACCTTTAGGGGTTTATTTGTTTCTATCCTTTGGGAGGAAAAGAGAATTTTGACCAAAACGGGTAGCCAAGGTTTCTTTTCCATTAGCTTCTTAAAGTCGTAAAACTTTTTCTTCCCGTTTTCCTCTTGGTAAAGAAATCCTCTGCTCTCCTTTAGGTTAAAAACAAACTTGAACTTGTAATGGTAAAACCAACCTATTAGCCCCGAAGTTTTACCTTCCACAATAACCTTATCCCCTTGGCGGAAAATAACAACCTTGCCCGCCGGCAGGAAACTAAAGGTTGCTTCATATTCCGCCTTTAGGTTGGGGTTTTCTTTTCTTTTGTTGGATTTTTGTATAGTTCCGTTGGTAGGTAAGAGGAGTTTATTCTCTGCCGAGGAGTTTAAATAAGTTTGGTTTTCTTCAACAGGTGGCTTTTTAACAATAGCACCTTCTCCTAAAGGAGAGGGATTAACGCTTTTATTATTTTCTACCGCAAAGGATGGGGTTAACAAAAGGGAAGAAACCAAAAGAGTTGATAAAAATTTTTTAACCATATTAAGCCTTTAATACATTATTGACCACTTTGGAGGCCAAATCACCTTCCGATTTTAGGGAGTTTGCCATAGCTTCATAGGCCCTTTGGGTCTCTATAAGTCTAACCATTTCCTTTACGGGGTTTACGTTGGAGCTTTCTAAATACCCTTGGAGGACGGTGTAATTTTTAGCCCTCCCTTGGGGATTTCCTTTATAGAGGTTGTCCCCCACTTTGGTAGGGTTTGAAAGGTCTACCACAGCAAGGACTGCTATTTTTTGGCCGTCCACATATACGGAACCGTCTTTGGATATGGAAATACTTTTGGCGGTGGGTGGAATTTTTATAGGGCCGTTGGTTCCCAAAACCAGATAGCCATCCTGGGTAACCAAATAACCATCCCTATTTAGAAGAAAATGACCGTTGCGGGTATAGAGCACTTGATTGCCCGCTTTTACAGCAAAAAAACCCTCTCCCTGAAGGGCTAAATCAAAGGGGTTGGAGGTTTTTATTAAAGCCCCGTCGCTAAATACGGTGTGGATACCTTCTATTACGGGATAAACAAAGTTCGCCGCCGGATTTTCAGGTGAATTTACTTTCTGTAATTCTTTTTGGCCGTTTATATAGTAGGCTTGGGCGTTTATTAAATCTTTCTTAAATCCGGGCGTGTTAACGTTGGCCAGGTTATTGGCCACAACATCCAACTTTCTTTGTTGATAAAGCATTCCGTCGGCGAGGACATAAATGGATTGAAAATCGGTAGCCATATTAAGGTTAAAAGTTAACAAAAGGAAAAGCAAAAGATTTAAATTCCCTCTTCGGTTTGAACCTTTTCCAAATAGTTAACGCTTTCAATATGGGCGGTTTGGGGAAATAGGTCGATTATTACGGCCTTTTTGTAGACATAATCACCGCTTTTTAACAGTTGGGAGAGGTCGCGCGCTAAGGTAGAAGGATTGCAAGAAATATATACAATTCGGTCGGGTTTTATGTCCAACAAAACTTTTATATCTTTCTTGTCCAACCCCGCCCGCGGAGGGTCTAAAATTACCGTATCCAGTTCTTTATCCAGATGTTTTTTCAAATGTTGGGAGGGTTTCATTCGGACAAAGCTAACGTTGGGACGGCGGTTTAAGCGGGCGTTATATTCGGCGTCGGCTATGGCGAAGGGGTTTAGGTCGCTACCTTCTACAAAAAAGGCTTTGGTTGCGAAGGGAATGGTAAAAAACCCTATTCCACAAAAGAGGTCCAAACAATAACCTCTTTTTTCCTGCGGCAGAACCAACTCTATAAATTTATCCCAAAGAAGGTAGTTATTTTGAACAAAACTTTCGGCCGAAACCCTATAACGAAATCCCTTAGCCTCTATAAAGGTGTAATCTCTTCCTACAAACTCCATACGGATTAGTTCTTTTTCTACCCTCTTGTAGGAACCTACCCCTACCACATAGGGAGGTAGGTAATTGTTTTTAATGTTCCAAAGTTGGTTTTTGTCTAACTTTTCCCCTACCAGTTTTATTAAGGCTTCTTGCATATTTGGTGAATAGGTAACGTGTATTTCCCTTATTTGGGGATAGTCTTCGGAAACCTTTTTAAGGTAGGGTATCAATTCGTTAATCTTTGGGTGGAGTATAGGGCAGGTTTCTATATCCACTATTTGGAAATCTTTTTTCAGTTCCCTTAGGGTTTCATCTTCTACAAAGCCCAGCTTTCCGTTTTCTACATGGAATTGGGCCCTAATTCGATAACCGTATGTTTGGGGTGAGGGAACCACTTCCACCGGAGGGAGCTCTTTAATTTTTCCCAACCTTTGGAGTTGTTCTTTAAAAATTTCCACCTTTTGGGAAAGTTGGGCTTGGTATTCCAGATGTTGGAGTTGGCAACCACCGCATACCCCGTAGTGGGGGCATTGGGGTTCAACCCTTGCCGAGGAGGGAATAATAACTTTCTCAACCCTTCCCTCGGCAAAATCCTTTTTCTCCTTGGTAATGACTGCTTGAACTATCTCGTTGGGGGCCGCGTATTTGATAAAGTAAACCTTACCTTCCTTGCGGGCTAAACCCTTTCCGCCCGCTACCAGTTTATCTATCTTTAGTTCCACCAACCTTTCTTTATTTGCTTGACTTTTTTCCATGAAGTAAAAATTTGAACAGTTTTTTTAACTCTCGGGGATTGTATTTTCCACTTCCCAAAAGAATAACTTTGCAATTGCCTATAAAATAAGCTCCTATGCTATTTAGGGTAATAATCACTCCTAAAAAGGGACTGTTAGACCCCCAAGGTAGGGCGGTAGAAGAATTACTCCAAGAAAAGGGTTATAAAGATGTTTCTCATGTAAGGGTCGGTAAAGTTGTCCTTTTAGAGGCTCCCAACGAAGAAGAGGTTCACGAAATTGCTAAGAAAATTTTGGTTAACGACCTTATAGAGGATTACACCGTAGAAAGAGCTTAAAAATTAACCTCCCTTTGGTTAAAAAGTTTTTTCCTCCTACAGGTCTTTTTCAAGAAGAAATTCCAACCCCGGATTTTTTAGGTTTGTCTTCAAACCTTTTAAAGGATTGTTTGCGGAGTTGGGTTTTTCGCTTTTAAGGTTTTTCCAAAAAATTTTCAAACCCCGATTGCCTTATCTTAATCATCAACCTTAAAAGGGCAAATAAAATTTACTCCCACCTCGGAAATTTCGAATGAAATGTCAAGAAATTTTCAACTGGGGTTTTGTATTTAATGACAATAAAAATTTTATTTTAGAGTATAAATCATGCTTAAATGTCAACATATGCAAATGAAATTATACTTCAACTCGGGCCATTTTTAAAAAGTTGACATTAAGAGTATAAAAATACTTGTGTTAAGGTCCAGTTGTAGAGATGTCAAGAAAAGTCCCTAAAGAGGAAAAACTGAAAAAACCTTCCTTAGCTTGGAAAATAAATAGCTACCCACAGTTGGAAAAAAAAGAGTTTAAAAAAACCAAAAGAAGGGAAGAATTAAAAATCAAAGCTTATACCTTTGGGCTTTTTGTAGGAAAATCGATTTTGCCACCCAAAGGATTAAGAAATCTACCACAAATAGGATAAAAGCCAGACCGAGCAAGGCGGCGTAATCCAATTTTCCCGCAGCCTCCATAAATTCGTTGGCCAAGGTGGAGGTTATTGTTGTTCCGGGGTCAAAAAGGTGGGGGGTTATATTGGGGATATTTCCTATAACAAAGGTGACCGCCATGGTTTCGCCCAAGGCACGCCCCAAGGCCAATATAACCGA
The DNA here is from genome assembly GCA_013153315.1 of Aquificota bacterium. GTDB lineage: Bacteria > Aquificota > Aquificia > Aquificales > QOAS01 > QOAS01. Next base: position 17,891 of record JAADES010000009.1, on the reverse strand, counting down.
GCCGACAATGGCTAACTTGGCGAAGGGGAACATCACCTTAATGATTACCTCGGTCTTGGTAGCCCCCAGACCGTAGGCCGACTCTTTTAATACAGGAGGCACAACATTTAAAGCATCTCTGGTTACGGCCGCTATGAAGGGGGTTATCATAAAAGCCAATACCACGCCGGCGGTAAAAAAGTCGGTTCCAAACATGTAACCGTTAAAAAGCTCGTTGAGTATAGGAACGTCCTTAAATATGGCGTGCAGAGTTGGTTCAACGTACTTGCTCATAAGCGGGGCAAAAATATATAGCCCCCATATTCCGTAGATTATCGACGGTATAGCGGCCAACATTTCGACAAGGGTTCCTATAAAATCCCGCAACTTCGGAGGGCACAGTTCCACCAAAAATATCGCAATACCGAAACCCAAGGGGGTCGCTATCAATATCGCTAAGGTGGTAGTTACCAAAGTTCCGTAAATGTGGGGTAAAGCTCCATATAAACCCTCGTCGGGGTTCCATTTGGTTCCGAATATGAATTTCAAAATACCTACTTCCTCAAAAACCGGTTTACTTTGCCAATAAAGGACTATAAAGATAGAAGCCAACACCAGGATGAAACCTACCGCCAACAACCATAGGAACTTTTCAAATATAAAGTCCTGGATACGGAAAATTTTGGAGCGTTTTCTTATTAACTCCGATTGGACACTTTTTTCTAAGTTCCCGCTTTGGAAGCCCATTTAAAAACCTCCTGAAGTTTTTAAAGACGGAAAAAGTTAAGGGGAAGGAGTAAGCTGGCCGGTGGTGAGAAAACGCCAAAGGTCTTGACCTATGATAAAAGCCATCAGGGTTAATATTATTGCCAGCCCTATCCTAATCCACCATTCTTTGAACCATTTGGGAAGGGGTTTTCCATAAATCCACTCCAGAAGGAATAGAAGAATTAAACCTCCGTCCAACAAGGGAAGGGGTATAAGGTTAAATAGGCCCAACTGAACCGAAAGGGTTGCCATGGCGGTAAAGTAAACAACCAAACCGGCTTTGGCCGCTTCTGAAGCAAAACCGGCGATAGCCAGGGGCCCCCCCAAAGTTTTAACCGAAATAGTTCCTGTTATTAAGCCCCAAATAGCCTTTACTGTTAGAACAATGAGCAACCAAGTTTTCTCTACAGCCAGTTTAAAGGCCGTTATAGGGTCATAGGAAATTTCTACATATTCCACCTTGGGGGCTATTCCTATTAGATACCTTCCTTGGTATTCTTTTGGAACAATCGTAAAGTGGAGGATTTTCCCATTCCTTTCGACGGTTAGGTTTATTACTTGTCCCTTTTCGGTGTTCATAAAGTGGGTTATATCCTCCCAAGAATAGACCTTATGACCGTTTATTTCCAATATTCGGTCTCCCTCTTTTAGCCCTACCTGGTCGGCTGGAAATCCTTTGATAACCTTTCCAACAACGGGAGGTATATAGGGGGAAATTCCCAAACCTTTTTTAACAACCTCTATAGGGAGTTGAACTTTAAGGTTTACCTCTTGGTGGTCTCTTTTGACTGTAATTACCACTTGGGAGTTCACATTTTCCTGTAGAAGCTCCGAAAGTTGTTGCCAATCCTTTACCTGTTTTCCGTTTATTGCTACTATCGTGTCCCCCTCTCGGATACCTATTTTTTCGGCCAAACTGTGGGGCTGAACATAACCGACCGTGGGAGGTTGCTCCAAATAGGCGGGAACCTTGTGGGGGAGCATGAAGACTATCCAGAAAACTAAGACCGCAAACAGAAAGTTAAACAGAGGCCCTCCGAAGGCTATAAGTATTCTCTGCCACGGGGGTTTAGCATAAAAAGAGCGGGGGTCTTTACGGGCGGTTTCGTCCTCTTCGTTTTCGCCGTAGAGCTTTACATAACCGCCAAGGGGTAAAAGGGCTATTTGGTAAACGGTCTCGCCTATTTTTTTACGCAAAATGGGAGGGCCAAAGCCTATAGAAAAAACTTCCACCTTTACACCGAAGGCTTTGGCAATAATAAAGTGGCCGAACTCGTGAACCAAAACAAGGATGCCGATAAATACCAGAAAGGCTATAAGCGTCTCCATTGTAGGAGTTGGAAATTTTACCCTCGGAGTTTTAACAAAATGTTTAGCTTTTCCCTTAAAGGTTTTGATACAAAAGAAGAAACCTAATTTTGAAAGATTGTAAACTTTTCCAAGTAGAGGTTCTTAAAGAACTATCTCTTCCCTAAAGGAAGGTTCTATTTCTTTTAACGCAGGGTGGTTTAATAACTCTTCCCTTTTAGTTTGTCCATTTATGTTGGCAATAATTATTCTTCCGTAGCCCCTTCCGTAGGTGTTGGCAAAATCATAAATGGCCCCGACGATGGTTAGAGAACCTTCCTTAACCTGCTTTTGGTATCTTTCCAAGGCTATTTTTACCTGCCAGTGGAGGTTTAACTCAACCCCTTGGAGCCATTTTTTCTCAAAGGGCAAGGAGGGGTCTACTTTGGATAACGGTATTGTTAGGTGGTCTAACTCCGAGCGGACACTTTGGGGTTCATCTTCGTATCCGCTAAGGTAGGTTTTTATGGCACCGCAGTTTACATGTCCTAAAATTAACAACACAGGCGTTTTTAAGTGGAGAACCCCGTAGTCCACCGAACCGAGATTGTTTTCTATTTGGTTCCCGATATTTCGGATTACGAATATGCGGTTTATACTCTCGTCGTGGAATATGGAAGGTTGAACCCTTGAATCGGAGCAGGTTACAAGGGTTATTAGAGGATTTTGTTCCTCTATGTGGCTCTCGAAGAATTCTTTTCCGCAGGCTTGAACAAATTGATGGTTTCCTAAAAAGATTTCCTTTAGTATTTGAGGAGCCGACATAAAGGAAAACTATAAAAGAAGGGATTTTTTAGGTGGAAGAATCTCCCGTTCCTAGCTTCCAAAGCACCACGGTAAGACCGCCGATTAGAATTCCCATTACTATCGCTACTATCCATGCTCCGTAGTCCATACTTTGCAATTATAAGTGTCCCTTTTTTTAGGGTCAAGAGTTTGACATATTAATTAGTGCAAACTTAACGAACTGTAAGGCCGTCCGTCCGCTGAGCTCTTTTTCGGCTGCAAATTTTAGGGCTTCTTTTTTTAGGTTTTCATTAAAGGGCAAACCAAATTTTTGGCAATAAATTTCCACCGCCCTAAGGTAGTCGGCGGGGCTAAAGTCCACAAAACCGATTTTTAAACCAAAGCGGTCGACCAAGGAAAAGCGTTCTTCTATCTCCTCCTTGGGGAATTTATATTCCCTTTCAAGGTAGGTATCGGGGGCCAAATTTTTCCTGTTGGAGGTAGCATAGATAACCACATTTTGGGGTCTTTCTAAAACCGAACCGTCCAATAGGGTTTTTAAAAGTCTTATAACTTTTCCTTCCTCGGTTGTTATAGTTAAATCATCTATCAACACAAGGAACTTATATTGGGGCAACTCCTCCGCTTGGTCGAAAAAATCAAAAAGGAAACCAACCTCGTCCTTATCTATTTGCAACAACCTTAGGTTATCGAACAACCCCAGCATAGCCCTTACAAGGGAGCTTTTTCCCGTTCCCCTTTTTCCCCAAAGGAGGACATCGTTAACAGGTTTACCTTCCACAAAGGCACGGGTATTTTTTAATAAAAGCTCCTTTTGGCGTTCTATACCTACCAAATCCTCTATAGGAACTATCGAAGGTTTTTTAACCGGCTTAAGTTTTCCTCCAAGATAAATAAAGGCCTTGTGGTTTTCAAGCATCTTTTTATCCAACATTGGAGTTATTTAAGTATCCCAATGGTGGTTAAGTTGGTTCATATTGCCGACCTTCATGCGGGCAAAACCAACGCCCGCCTTCTTAATAGGAATGAGGATTTACTCCACTCTTTGGAGCAGGTTTATACCTTCCTAAAGGAGGAAAAGGTTGATTTTCTCCTTATTGCGGGGGATATTTTTGACAAAAAACGGCCCGACCCCGAAAGCCAACAGCTTATAACCGAATTTTTGGTTAAAGTGTCCCAAATACCTACTAAGGTTATCCTTATAGGGGGAAACCACGATAGTGCTTCCTATCTAAGTTCCTTTATTCCTTGGGCAAACCACTTCGGGGTAAAAATTTATTCCACCTTCCGAAAGGAGGATTTTGTTTATACCCTTCCCGAAAAAGGTATAGCCTTTGTTTTAGTTCCCTTCCTGAGCGAACGGGCTATAACCCACCTTGAGGAGGATAGCGACAAAGCCAAAATCCAATATGCGGAAAAAATTAAGAAGGTTCTCCATTACGGGGCCCAAAAGGTTAAAGATTTCCCCCTAAAGGTCTTAATGGCCCACCTCTACTTTGAAGGGGTAAAGATAGGAAACACCGAAAAGGAAGTTACCGTTTCCCAAGCTTACGCCATTCCTCAAAACTACATACCCGATATTTTTGATTACGTTGCTTTGGGACACGTTCACCGCTGGCAGAAATTGGAGCAAGCCCCCACCGAGACCTACTATACAGGTTCCCTTTACCAGTTGGATTTCGGCGAAAGTGGACAGGATAAATATTTCAACTACATAGGGTTAAATTCCGACTCCTACCAAAAGGTGGAAGTGGAAAAAATAAAGCTTTCCCTAAAAAGAAAACTGTTAAAACTCCTTTGGACTAAAGAACAAAATGAAAGCTTCCTTAGCCAATATAAAAAACCCGACACCTACGTTTGGGTAGAAATTGAGGTCGATACCCCGGCCGAATTTCATTTAAAAAAACATACGGTGGAAAGAATTTTCGGAGACAACCTTTTAAAGGTAACCATGAGGTTAAAAAACCAAAAAAGGAAGTTTTTCAACAATCCCACCAAAGAAAGTTCCAAACTAAATATTTACGACCCTGTGGAGGTTTACAAAGAATACCGAAAAAGGAGGGGCAAACCTACCAACGAAGAAATATTAAAACTTCTGCGGGAGCTTATGCCTCCCTCTTAACGCCCTTTTTGCCTCTTAAAATGCTAAAAGTAAATGCAGCAGCTACGCCAACGCTTATATGAGCTTATAAAGGAAAGAAGCCTAAAAATCGCCGACGAGCCTATTTTTAAGCTTTCGTCGGGAAAGCTTAGCCGTTATTATCTCGACCTAAAGAAGGTTACCCTCGACCCCGAAGGCGGTTATTTGGTTGGTAATCTTATCTATGAATTAATAAAGCCCTTCGGGGTTTCGGCGGTCGGTGGGCTTACCTTGGGAGCCGACCCCATAGCCTACGCAACGGCCCTTATATCCTACCAAAAAGGAGAGCCTATAAAACCCTTTGTTGTCCGTAAAGAGCCAAAAAAGCACGGAACGGGTCGGCAAATAGAGGGTAATCTCCAAGAAGGTGAAAGGGTAGTGGTGGTGGAAGATGTGGTTACAACCGCTGGTTCATCGCTGAAGGCTGTTAAAGCTTGCCGCGAAGCGGGTTTGGAAGTCGTTGCCGTTTGCTGTATTGTAGACCGCAACGAGGGCGGCCGTGAAAATATTGAAAAGGAAGGGTTAAAACTCTACTCGCTCTTTACCATCGACGATTTCCTAAAGTAGGTTTTTTATTTCCTTCCTTTTAAAGTTTTTGCTATTTCATATAGCCCTCTAAAGGTAAGGTAAGGGTCAAAAACCGCCGAAGGGAAGAATTCCTTAAACAGACCGGCAGCACCTCCCGTTAGTATAACCGTTTTTATGTTTAACTGCTTTTGGAGTCTTTCTATAAAACCTTTTACTGTAAAAACTTGGGAATAAAAAACCCCCGATTGGATACAGCTTTTTGTATCTTTACCGACCAAAGGAGGCTTTTTTTCTATTTCCACCTTAGGGAGGAGGTCGGTATGAGCCGCCAAACAGAGGATAGACTTTTCCAATCCCGGAAAAATAGCCCCGCCTCGGAAGGTTTTGTTTATTACAACATCAACAACGGTGGCCGTTCCAAAAGAAACCTTTATAAAACTGCGGTCGTAATATAACCCACCAATGGAGGAAACCACCCTATCTATTCCCAATGTATGGGGTGTTCGGTAATCGATACCTATCAGGGGCAAAGTGTTTTTAAGTTTTACCACGTAAGGGTTTTTTAAAAATTTTTTTATTTCTCCCAAAGTGGAAGGTTTTACGGTGGATACCAGTTTTAGGTCTATCTGTTTGTATTTTTCCAGGCGGTGGAGAGAGCTATAGGGAATTATTTCTACCTCGGTAGGTTTAAAGGTATCTAAAGGGGTTAAACAAACTTTAAGGGTTGTGTTTCCTCCGTCCACCAAAAGGAGTTTTTCCATAGTGTCCCTACAAGTAGTTTGTTATTTTGGAATAATGTTTTCTCCCTAACATGGCGAAAATTCATCCAACGGCAATAGTGGAAGGAAATGTTCAGCTAGGCGAGGGTGTAGAAATAGGGCCTTACAGTATCCTTAAAGGGGATATAAAAATCGGAGACAACACCAAAATAGGGGCTAGGGTCTCCATATACCACAATGTGGAAATAGGAAGAAATTGCAAAATCCACGACGGGGCCGTTATAGGAAATGTTCCCCAACATTTAAGGGATGAAGGAACAAACGGGAAGGTAATAATCGGCGATAACACCATCTTAAGGGAATTTGTTACGGTAAACCGAGGAACCAACTTTGATAAGGGAATAACCAAAATAGGCAATAACTGCTTTTTGATGGCCTACTGCCACGTAGCCCACGACTGTGAGGTCGGCGACCATGTTATCATGGCCAACGCCGCCACCATGGGGGGGCATTCGGTAATAGAGCACCACGCTTTTATAGGCGGGTTGGCGGCCATTCAACAGTGGTGCCGTGTGGGGGCTTACGCTATGGTCGGCGGACTTAGCGGTGTTAACAAAGATGTTCCCCCCTACACCCGTGCCGCCGGCCACCATGTTGAACTAAAGGGGCTAAATATAGTTGCCCTTAAAAGAAATAACTTTTCCCCCGAAGATATTTCCCTTCTAAAGAAGGCCTATAGGCGTCTTTTTACCTCTAAAAAGCCCGTTAGGCAAACTTTGGAAGAAATTAAACAAGAATTGGGAAACAATCCCCACGTTCTATATTTCGTGAACTTTATAGAGGAAGCTATTAAATCGGGCAGGGGCTTTGCGGTGGATAAAAGCCTTCGCAAACTTAAATAATTTTCCGACCTTTATTTCTAATCCTCTTTCGTTGTTTCGAAATTTGAGAAAAATCCCGCTTTAGCGGGCATTGAAACAATTTTTTCCGCCGGAATTGCCGAACCTAATGAGCTAGTGGACGTGATACTATTCCAGCTGCTGATTGAGTCGCCATCCCGCTTCTGCAGGTCTTAGCTTAATCATGCAGAATTCTACGAACTGGATACGCACGCGGTTCAGCGGTATCTTTCGCCATCCCGCATTAAGCAGGCCTTCGTTTCAACTTAACGTCAACTGTCGTAATGGGTGAGCTGAAACTTTACAAAGCCCTTGAGGAGTCGCCATCCCGCTTTAGCAGGCCTTCGTTTAAACAGGGGGACGTGTCATGTGGTTCGAACATCTTGCACAAAGACTGTCGCAATCCCGCGTTAAGCAGGCTTTTTAAAAAGAAATTTACACATACCCTATATGCCTTAGGGTTAAATCGCCATCCCGCTTAAACTTACGCAGGCCTTTCTCCAAAAATCACCCCCATTTCTTGCCAAGGAACCTGCCTTGTTTTTTTATTTTACAGATTTTTTTTCTAATTAGCTCAACTCGTTAACTTGATAATTAAAATATACCATTTTTTTTTTTTTTTTTTAAAAGTAAAATTTGTATAACGGGGGATAAAACTATGGAACTTTTGCCTATCAAAGTTAGAATTTGGGGAGCTCCCAAGACAGGAAAAACCCAACTGTTAAACCAACTGATGGAAATGAAACTAAACAGATTAAATTCCCTATGTTGGGAAGATGAAACCCGTTCCAAATTTTGTTTTTTGACTATACCCCCTTCGGTGGAAGATTTGGAATACCTAACCCTTTATGGGAAAGATGCCAAAATATTCCTTTATTTGGTAGACCTAACCCGTCCCGAAACCTGGGAAAGGGCCGAATATATTTTGAACCTACTCAAGGAAATAAATCCCGAGCATAAACCTATTTTGGTAGCAAATAAATTCGACCTTGCTGCGGGAAATTTTGAAAAACTTCAAAGGGAAGAATGGACAAAAAAATTCCTCAAAGTGGTTCCCTGTGTGGCTACCGATAAGGAAAGAGTAGCAAATTTGTTAGCCCTACTGTTCGAAATTGTCTAAATTTTCCTCTTATCAAAAAAATGGAGGTTATTATGAGCAGCGCAGAATTAAAGCAACTTTTAAAAGAATTGGAAGACAAAAGGAAAAGTCGGCAAATTAGCTCCGCCGAATTCTACAAAGGTCTTTTGGAATTACTTATAAACTTGGCCCAAGATTTGCGAGGTGAGCAAATAGAAGATGCCCAAATTCGGCGTCAAATTCCGCTATTGCTCACCTTTATTAAAGCTCAAATAAAAAATATGGCGGAGCGGGGCAATTAATTTGCTATAAAATACTTGGGGAGGCTAAAAGATGTTAGAACCCGCAAAACTTGAGAGTTTAAAAACCTCTTTTAAAGAAATCGTTAGGGAAAATAACCTTGATGGGTTAATTTTGGCCGACGTTGAAGGTCTGCCTATAGTCTCCTATCTTCAAGAAGGTATAGACGAGGATACCCTTGCGGCGGCGGGAGCGGCCATATTTACCGCCGGATTGATGACCATTAGCGACGTGGGCAAAAAGGGCTTAGACCAAGTTGTTCTTCACTCACCCGACGGTTATGTTATTTACACTCAACTAAGTGAAGATTATGTTTTAGGCCTCATTTCTCCTGAAAATGCCAAATTGGGCGTTTTGAAGTTGGTAATTAAAAAAGTTTCCGATGAAATCAAAAAATTGGAAACTTCTTAATCTCTTCTTTCCTTCCAAAGTTCCTTTCAAAATAATCCCGCCGAAGGACCACCCTAAATTAACTTCCTAAGTAGATGCTAACAAAAAACCTCAAACAATGGAAGGAAAAAATAACAAAAAAACTTATAGAGGAATGGCTTCTAACCCTATCCACGGTGGGATTAATAGCATCTTCCCTTTATTTAGGTAGGTTTCCCGAATATACACCCGAAGATTTAAAAGTTTTATTTACCCTATTTGTGTTCCTCTTAATAGTTAAAGGTTTGGAAGAAAGTCGCCTATTGGAGTTGTTGGCTTACAAAGTTGAAAGAGGAAAATTTATAGAACTAAAAATTTTACTTTTTACATTCTTAATATCGGCCTTTATAACCAACGATGTGGCCCTTTTTGTTGTTGTTCCCTTAAGTCTGCTTTTGAATATTGAGCGTTTGGAACTCTTAATAATATTGGAAGCGGCCGCCGCCAATGCAGGTTCGGCGTTAAGCCCTTTCGGAAATCCCCAAAACCTCTATTTGTTTCACCATTACCACATTCCCCTTAGGGAGTTTATGGAAGTTATATTCCCCTTTGGAGTTGCTACTATTGCTTTACTCCTGCTTTTGTGGTTCGGAATATTTCTATTACCCTCTTTGGGAAGAAAAAAATTTGCAGTTCCTCCGCCGGAAAAAACAATACAAGTTAACCTAAAAGAGGCTTTGGTTTTCGGTTTATTCTTTGTCCTCTTTGCGTTGGCCGTAGTCAGAATTTTGCCCCTGTGGGTAGGATTAATACCTATCCTTTACGCGGTAATAGTTAATCGAAAACTCCTAAAGGTGGACTATTTTCTATTGCTGACCTTTCTAACCTTCTTTGGATTGACCGATAACCTTTCCCGAATATGGACTATCCACTTTGAAAATCCTACGCAGGTGTTTTTATATTCCACCTTGGCAAGTCAAATAATGAGCAATGTCCCCGCGGCGTTGTTTTTGTCGGAATTTACCAACCAGTGGAAGGCACTACTTTGGGGTGTAAATGTCGGAGGATTTGGAACCCTAATAGCCTCTATGGCCAACCTTATAGCCTACAAAATCTACCTTTCGAGGAGAAAAAATCAAAAAGGCTTCCTTTGGAAGTTCCACCTTGTTAGTTTCCTCTTTTTGGCGGTGGGAATAATAACCTACCTTTTGGTGGAAAAATTGCTTTAAAAGAAAAAAAAGGAAATTTTATTTGTTTCTGCAAGTCATAGGGCCTACCGGTTCGCCGCCGAGAATGTGGAAATGGATGTGGTAAATTTCCTGCCCTCCATTTTTACCGGTATTGACTATAACCCTATAACCCTCTTCGGCAATTCCCAACTTTTTGGCTATTTCAGGAATTTTTACCCAAAGGTGCCCCATCAGTTCCTTATCCTCGGGGGTTATATCGTTTACCGAAGGTATATGCTTTTTGGGAATAACCAAAACGTGAACCTTCCTTTGGGGGTTAATATCGTGAAAGGCCATTATAAGGTCGTCTTCATAAACAACCTTGGCAGGAATTTCCTTATTAACTATCTTACAAAATACGCACATAAAGATAAAAGATACCCACAAAAGGAAAAGGGAATATTAATCGCCCTCTTCTTTGGGTTTATCCTTTTGGATGCTCTCCAACTTTTGGGTTAAATTTTCCAACTGTTCCAACATGGGGGCTATATTTTGCATCTGCTTTAGGATTTCCATACTTTTGTCAACGCCGGCTTTAAAACCTGCCTCAAATAGGTGTTTTTTATAACTTTCTTCCAACTTGTCGGCATATTCGAAGGATTTTTCCACCCCTTCCTTAAAGCCTTCGGAAAATCCCTGTTTGTAGCCGTCGGCGAATTTGGTTTTTTCCGCCTCTTCAATTAGTCTGAGTGTGGCCCTTTTACCATACATGGCCCCCAAATGGAAGAAAAGAACGCCTTTAACCACATCGTCGGAAGCGTATTTACTGAGCTCGACAATTTTTTCAAAAGCCTCCGACCAGGTTTTACTTTCGTCCTCTACCTGCTCAACCAACTTTATAAGGAAACCAAAATCCTCCTCCGAAAGGCCTATAGCCTCGGGAAAAGTTTCCTTTTCTTGGTCAAAACCCTTGGATTGCAAACTTTGGAGTTTTATAATTTGTTCCGGCCCTATCATTGGTTTTTATTTTGCCATTGAAAACAAAAACAGGTTTTAAAAAAAGAAACCGATGTAGGACTTAACAAAGAATTCCAAAAAAGAAAACAGATTAAAGAGAAACCTTTTGAAGGAAAACTATGAAAACAACCAACATAAGGAAAAACAGTCCCAGCAAAACTTTGGTAGGTTGGGAAAGTTTTATCTCGGGTAGGTTGTAATAATTTCGGAACACCTTATAGGACTCTTTCAAAATTAGCAGAGCCAACAGTAGGAGAACAAAAGCAACCGCCGCCAATAGGGTTTTTCCTTTAGCCAAGAAGGCCACAGTTTGGTAAATCAATATGGAAACCGTCGTTAGGGTCATGAAGACCGCACCCACCGCGGTGTATTTGGTAGGTTTTCTAATCCCTATAAGGTAAGTTGTTAAAACTATCAAGGTTAGGGCGGCTATAAGCTGGTTGGCACTTCCAAAAACGGGCCAAATAATAGTCCATGCGTTGGTTAGGGCAAAGAGGGCGCCTATTAGAATGCCCGCTAAGGAAGCAACATATTTGTTTTTAATACCGGTTAGGTCGCTAAAGATTAGGCGGTTTATTCGGCTGGCACTGTCGAGGGTGGTCATCACGAAGGCGTTGAGCATCATCATTCCAAAAAAGGAAGCCATAGCGAAGGTTATAAAAGGCAGCCCTTGGGATACCAACTCACCGTAGCCATAACCGAAGGCCAGTATGGGGGACTGCTTTAACAAATCTTGGAAGACAAAACCTTCAACACCTTCGGGTTTGGAAAGCCAGTATAGGCCAGCTGTTACAGATAGAAGGGCGACCAACGCAAGCAAACTTTCTAAGAGCATTCCGCCGTAGCCAACCAGTTTAGCGTCGCTCTCTTTATCCAACTGCTTAGAGGTTGTTCCCGAAGCTACGAGGGAGTGGAAACCGCTTATCGCACCGCAGGCAATAATGATGAACATAAAAGGCCATATAGGCATATCTCCCAAGTGGAGGGAAGCTACCGCCGGGGCTTTAACGGCGGCACCCGCAAGCAGAGCCCCAAACACCCCCAAAACCAAACCGAATATTAGCTGGAAGGTTGCCAAAAAGTCCCTGGGCTGTAGCAAAACCCAAACGGGGGTAACCGAAGCTATAAAGGCATAGGCCAACAGTATAAGTGTCCACAAAATAAAGGGGTCTATCCCGAAGGAGGGGATATTTAAAACAAACCAGTAGGGGTGGGAGGGATTATAAGAACCACCTAAGGTTATAGGTATTTGATAACCCAACCATATTAGGGCCAAAAGGGATAAAAATCCCAACAAGGCGGCTAACCAAATATTCAACCCGACGCGGTAGATTAAGAAACCGACAAACATAGCCACGAGAATTAACCCGAAGCTGGGAAGCACAAGTTCGGGCTGTTTTATAAAGGTTTTGGCTGTTACTACCGCAAAAACACCCACAACCAGCGAAAGGGCTACAAATAGGAATATGGAAAACATATTTTTGGCTAAGGGGGAAATGCTCTTTTCGGCAATTTTAACTATGGAGGCTCCCTTTTCCCTAACCGAAGCAACCAAGGTAAGGTAGTCGTGGACTGCCCCCATAAATATACCGCCGAAGATTATCCACAGGAAGGCGGGCAGCCAACCGTAGAGGCTAGCCGCCAATACAGGCCCTATAATAGGCCCCGCTCCCGCTATGGAGGCAAAATGGTGTCCTAGTAAAACCCACTTGTTGGCAGGCACATAGTCCACCCCATCGAACTTTTCGTGGGCTGGGGTGGGTCGGCTGTCGTCGGGCTGGGCAATTTTCCGCTCCAAAAGCCCACCGTAAAACTTATAACCTAAAAACAGAGCAACCAGTCCGATGGCTATTAAAATTGTCGACGTCATAGGTAATAATTGTCGTTGGGAAAAAGAGGTTTTAAAAAGGGGGGACAATAGCTTAAAACCTTTCCGAGGAATTGAATTTAATTTTTCTCCATGCAAAAAAAACTGTTGCCCTCCATACTGAACGCCGACTTTTGGAAGTTGGGCTCGTTAATAGAGGCTACGCTTAAGGCGGGTGCCGACGGCTTGCATATGGACATTATGGACGGCCATTTTGTTCCCAATTTAACTTTCGGCCCTTCTGTGGTCGGTAATGTAGCCCGCCGTGTGGAAACCTTTATCGATAGCCACCTGATGATAGAAAACCCTTCCTTTTATATTCCTTCCTTTGTGGAAAACGGAAGTAATGCTGTAAGCGTCCATTGGGAAACGGAAAAACATCTCCACCGAACGGTAAGTTTAATTAAAAACTTGAAAGCCCTTGCGGGGGTGGTAATAAATCCGGCTACACCGGTGGAGTTTTTAAAGGAAATACTTCCCTTTGTGGATTATGTCCTAATAATGTCGGTAAACCCCGGCTTTGGAGGTCAAAAATTTATTTCTACCTCCTTAAGGAAAATTGAAAAGTTAAAAAACCTTTTGGTGGAACTTAACTTAGAGGACAAAGTGGCCATAGAGGTAGACGGAGGAATAAAACTGAACAACGTTGAGGATGTCCTAAAGGCTGGCGCAGACTGGATTGTGGTAGGTTCTGCAATATTTTCCTCTTCCTCCGAAAAAGAGGTGGCCGACAACACAAGGAGGTTTAAGGAAATCCTTTCCAAGTTCGACCAATAATAAAAATCCAACATGTTGGGGTATGTTTTAAAAAGGCTCCTCCAAGGGTTTTTTATACTTTTTGGAGTTTCCTTTTTAAGTTTTTTGATTATTAAACTTTCGCCGGGTAGTATTTTGGACCAACTTAAGTTGAACCCCTCTATTTCTCCCGAAACTTTAAAACAACTTCAGGAGGCCTACGGTTTGAATGAAAACCCGATAATACAGTTTTTCCAATGGTTTAAAAATGCCCTAACTTTTGACTTTGGTTATTCTCTACAATACCACGCGCCCGTTAGTGAGCTCATAGCCCAAAGGCTTCCCAACACTTTGGCACTGTCGATTACATCGGGAATTATTGCCTGGGTTTTGGCTCTTGTTATGGGTATAACGGCCGCCCTTTCTAAAACGCAACTTTTGCCTCTAAAATGGGGAAAGTGGATAGATAGATTTGCCCTCGCTTTTTCCTACACCTTTATGTCCATACCCAATTTTTTCCTAGCCTTTTTGTTAATGGTTTTCTTTGTTAAAACAGGCTGGCTTCCTGTGGGGGGAACGCATTCACCCGATTATCAGAAACTTTCGCCAATTGGGCAATTTTGGGATTATTTAAAGCACCTTGTCCTGCCGGCAACGGTTTTAGGTTTGGCGGGGGCGGCTTCCCTACTAAGGTTGGTTCGAAGTTCGGCTTTAGAAGTTTTAAATTCCCCCCTGATGGTTTACCTAAGGGCCAAAGGTGCCCCGCGGCGGGTCATTTTAAAACACCTTTTTAGGAACATGCTTAATCCCTTTATAACCCTACTGGGATTTGAAATAGCAAATCTAATTTCGGGAGCGGGAATTATCGAAATAATCGTGGGTTGGCCCGGCATAGGTATGCTAATGCTCGATGCTGTTCTATCCAAAGATATATTCCTTGTTATGGGAACCCTTTATATAGGAACCCTTCTGTTGATAGTGGGAAACCTAATTGCCGACCTATTGCTGGCTCTAAACGACCCCCGAATAAGGGACAGAGAACTAACGGGGAACAAATAAAGGTAGACTATCAAAAGCGTTTAATTTGAAATTTCCTATTGGAGGAATTTTTTGGAAGATAGATACTACTAATGGACAGGAAGGAAAATAAACCCTTTGAGGGTTCGGAGCCCAATTATTCCGAACACGGTTTGACCAAAGAAGAATATAACCTTTTGTTGGAACTAATAAAAAAGAGACCTAACGAGGTTGAACTAGGAATTTTCGGAACCCTTTGGAGTGAACACTGTTCCTATAAATCTTCGAGGAAACATCTAAGAAAGTTTCCTACCTCCGCCCCCTGGGTTGTTCAAGGGCCGGGAGAAAACGCCGGAGTTGTTGAAATAGACGAGAACGTTTGGGTTGCCTTCAAAATAGAGAGCCACAATCACCCTTCCTATATAGAACCCTTCCACGGTGCGGCTACAGGCGTTGGTGGAATAATTCGGGATATTCTTTCCATGGGAGCCCGCCCGATAGCTTTAACCGACTCTTTGAGGTTCGGAGACATAAGAAAAGACGCCAAAAGCCGAGAACTAAACAAAGGGGTGGTTAAAGGCATCGGTGGCTACGGAAACCCTATAGGCGTTCCCACCGTCGGAGGCGATACCTTTTACGAAGAGAGCTATACCACCAACCCCTTGGTGAACGCCTTCTGTCTGGGGGTTATTCCCGCGGGTAAAATGAAGAGGGCCCGAGCCACCCGCCCCGGTCAGGTGCTATTCTTAATCGGTTCGGAAACGGGAAGAGACGGCATTAAAGGTGCGGTTATGGCCTCCGCCGAATTCGGAGAGGATGCGGAAGAAAAACGCCCCAACGTTCAGATAGGCGACCCTTTTTATGGCAAAAAGCTAATTGAGGCAATATGGGAAGTTTTAAGCGAAAAACCCGAAGCGATAGTCGGAATGCAAGACCTAGGGGCGGCCGGTTTGGCGGGAAGTGCCTCCGAACTGGCGGCAAAAAGCGGTTTGGGAGTTGAACTCTATCTAGAAAACGTTCCCCTCCGTGAGGAGGGCATGACTCCTTACGAAATACTCCTCTCCGAAAGCCAGGAGAGAATGCTAATAGTCACCGAGGAAGAATTTGTTCCCTACCTCGAAAAGGTGGCAAAAAAATGGCACCTTGCGGGGGCTGTTGTAGGAAAAACCACCGAAGGTAGTAGATTTAAAGCCTACTATAAAGGTGAGCTTGTTGCAGACCTTCCTGTTAGTGCCATAGTGGACCAAGCCCCCGTTTACGACCGCCCCTACAAAGAGCCCGAATATCTAAAAGAGGTTAAAAATTTCGACCAGAACTCCCTCCCCGAGGTTGATATAAAGGAAGCCCTCCTAAAGGTGGTATCTTCTCCGAATGTAGCCTCCAAAAGGTGGATTTATGAGCAATACGACCATCAAGTGGGAACAAATACCGTTTACACTCCGGGAGGGGACGCCGCCGTTATCCGCCTAAAGTGGAAACTCCGTCCCGAAATTTACACCGACAAAGGGGTAGCCATTTCCAACGATGGCAACGGTCGAATTGTTTACCTCGACCCCTATAAAGGTGGAAAGTGGGTAGTGGCCGAAGCCTGCCGAAACGTCGCCTGCGTAGGAGCAAAACCTTTAGCAATAACCGATAACCTAAACTTCGGAAACCCCGAACGCCCCGAAATAATGTATCAGCTCGTAAAGGCCATAGAGGGAATGGCCGAAGCCTGCGAAAAATTAAACGTTCCCGTAATAAGCGGAAACGTTTCTCTTTACAACGAAACGGTAAGCGGAGACGAGATTAGAAACATATATCCCACTCCCGTAGTTGTAGCTGTGGGTGTTTTAGAGGACTATACAAATTACACCCCTTCGGTGTTTAAACCCAATAACACCCTATACCTAATAGGGGATATAGAAAAACCCTGCTCCGTTGCCGGAAGCGAATTTTTAAAAGAGGTCCACGGGTTGGTCAAAGGAGATATTCCCGATATAGACCTTTCGGAGGAAAAGAAACTTATAGAAACTCTTGTGGAGCTAAATAACAAACGCCTAATAACGGGAGCCCACGACATCAGTTTGGGAGGATTGATAACCACCGTCTTGGAAGGATTATTCCATCAAGAAACCACTATAGGGGCTTCTTTAGAACTATATACCGACGAAAGGATGGATTTCTACCTATTTTCCGAAAACCCAACAAGGGTAGTTGTATCTGTAGACCCCGAAAAGGAAGCAGAATTTGAAGAATTCCTTAACTCCAGAGGTGTTAAGTGGTTAAAGATTGGAACAACTTTAGAAGAACCTGTCTTGAAAATAACCAACAATGGGGAAAAGGTTTTGGAAATAAATACTGAAGAGGTTAGAAGGGTTTATGAAAACCGTTTAGGGGAGATTTTGAAATAATTCCCTTTTTTTGCACTCTTTGATAACTTTTTAAGAAAGTTTTATATGACTACAGAAAAGACATTTAAAGATTTTGAAAAGATAGCCGACTTCTTGGAAGAACAAAGTCGAAATTTTCCTCAAGCCCAACGGGAGGTGGCTTTAAGAAGGGCTATAAGCACTATTTACTACGGCGTATTTTGGGAACTGAGACAAAGGCTTAGAAGAAGGGGTATAAAAATACGAAAAAGACAACCCCACTCTACAATATTGAAAATCCTAGAAACTAACTTTCCTGAAATTTATGCTTCTATGGAAGAGCTTAAAAAACTCCGAGAATTGGCTGATTACCAGGAAGATGTGGAGATTACCCTTCCGATGTTTAAAAGAGCTAAAAACCTAGCAAGATTAATACTTAAGGGGGTTTGAAAATGCAAAAAACTGCTATGGATGTTTTAGATGAAATACGCCAGGAAGTGAAGGAAGTTTTAAAAAAGCATAACTTAAAATGGACAAAACTTAATGTTTGGGAAACCTCTGATGGATTTATAGCAATTATTGAGACTCCAGACCTAAAGGACGATATAAAGGCTATTTCTATTTCAAGGAAATTAGAAAAAGAACTAAATGACCCAACAGTAACTTTATCTATACTTCCAACGGAGTAAATACTTTTTCCAACCTTTTTGGTTTATTGTTTTTAAAGAAACCAAATTGGAGAATAACCAACAATGGGGAAAAGAGAAACCAAAAAACAATTTAGCTCCTAATGGAAATTTTGGAAACTAACACTTTTTAAATAAAGGAGTGTAGAACAGGTTACTGTTGGGTCATTTAGTT
>JAADES010000019.1 GCA_013153315.1 Aquificota bacterium | reverse complement strand
GAGCTTTAAACCAAGAGCAAAAAAGGGACTTTTTTGAAAATTTTTTAAAAAGACACCCCCTTTTGGAAAAGTTTATTAAAGATAAATACTCGTCCGTGGAAGAGTTGGAAGAGGATATTAAAAATCTAACTCAAAGGTTTGAATAAACTCTAGAGCTTCCTTGGCCTAGAAAGCAAATAGCACGCTTTCTAAATCTATTGGAAGCTTACACTCAAGAAAATAGCGTTAGTTATTAGAAGTTAAGAAATTTCAAAAACAGTTAGGCCTGCTTTTGGAAAGAAAAAGGAAAACAATAATCTCCTCCTTTGGGAAGAAAAATCCTTTAAAATGGCCCTACAAATTTCCAAAATTTTTACTTGTTAAGAGGTATTAGCAGTTTTGGGGAAGGGCGATAATAAAAGGGTTTACCACTTTGGTAGAACTTAAAGCACGAATAGGCCCCAAAAGGTTAATTAGCTTAATTGTTTTATGGTCTCCCTCATACTGCTTTTGGCGGGGAAAGGTTCCCGCTTTGGAGGAAAAAAACAGTTTTTAACTTTTAAAGGAAAACCCTTGTTTGAATATATCCTCCAAGAGGTGGAAGGTCTTTTTAAAGAAATACTTTTGGTGGTTCCGCCCGAAGATAAAGCCACCTTCGAAAGGAACTATTCCCAATACAAAATAGTAGCCGGTGGTAGTGAAAGACAATATTCCGTCCTCAACGGGTTAAAGGAAGTTACCAACCCCAAAGTGGTAGTTCACGACGGAGCCCGACCTTTGGCAACAAGGGATTTATTCCAAAGGGTGATTAATCTCAACCCTTACGATGGAAAAATTACAGCAATCCCCGTAAGGGACACCATTAAAAAAGTTCTCCAAGGTCGGGTAAAGGAAACCTTAGATAGAAAAAACCTTTGGGCGGTTCAAACCCCCCAAGCTTTTAAAACCGAAATATTGCTAAAATGCCACCAAAAGGCGTTGGAAGAAAATTTCTTTGCAACCGATGACGCCGCACTATTGGAGCATTACGGCTATACGGTGGGCGTAGAGTTGGGAGACCCCAAAAATATTAAAATTACCTACCCCTCCGATTGGGAGATAGTCCAATGTCTCTTAGAAAGGAAATTACAAAATTCCTAACCCGCGATTGGTGGCTGAAAATATTGGCCCTCCTTTTGGGGTTTTCGTTATGGTTCTATGTCCAGTTGGAGGACAAAGTTCAATTCCAAAGGGAGGTTCCCATTACCAATATACCTTCGGAGGTTAAGGTTTATCCCAAACAGGTTTTGGTGGTCGGTTGGATAGTGGAAAAACTAAATAAGGAAAAATATCTCGATAAAATTCATGCAGTCCTCCTTTGGGACGGAAAGAACAAATTTGCCCGAGTAGAAATAGTTTTTCCCTTTCCCAAATTTTTGGTAAGTATCGAAACCGTTTACCCTCGGGAGGTAAAGGTGGAAAAGGAAAATTAACCTCCCGCCAAAGGTTTTTCCACAACCTCCCCGCGGGGGCTCAACTCTTCAAACACCTGACCTTGGAAAACTTTAACCTTAGTTTCGGGCCAAAGCCAGCAGTCGGGAGGCAATCCGGCCTTAAGACAGGTTTGGGCTAAAAACATTCTCTCGTCCCAACCGTGCTCTACGGGAACTTGGGGCAGAAGCAAACCGCTGCGGCCTAACGCCTCCACTATAAGGCCGTCCCTACCAACCTTTATAACCTGCGGTAGTAATCTTTTATCGGGAACTTCCACCTCTTTGGGAGGCGTCAAAAGGGTTAACTCTATTAGGGTGTTATTTAACTCGTCCAAACTTTGGATGGGAATAAAGCGGGGGTCTTTGAAGGCTGCACTTATAGCGGCATCTATGACCGCCTCCCAAAGCGGCAAAATCGGATAGGGTAAACCGATACAACCCCGCAGTTGGTGGTTAATTCGGTCTTTTAAAGTTACAAAAACCCCCATCGGTTGGGAATACCTTTCCTTTATCCACTCGGGAACCTCTAATTTTTCCCCTTTTAGGGCACTTTCTATAGCCTTCCTTGCAAGGTCTATTAGAACCTTGGCATCTTCGGTAGTGAACATAAAAATGAAATATGGATTTAGAACCTTTTAAAGGTTAAGAATTTTCTTTATTCCCAAAAAGGTTTATACCCAATACTACCAGCAGGGTGAAACCAAATATTCTTAAACCCCTCCCGATAATGGTGGCCAACATATACCTTTTGAACTCCATTTGGAATATTCCACCCAACCAACAGACCAACTTAAAGGGTTCTCCAATAATAACGGCCCAAAATCCGTAACGGTTGAATAAAACTTCCCCTTTTTCGTAAAGTTTGTCCCCCAAAATTTTCCGTCCCCAATGTTCGCCCAAATATTTACCCAAATAGTAGGTAAAGGCTGCCCCAAGGATATTTCCGATAAAAGCTATAAGGGCCGATAGCCAGATGTTCAAACCGAAAAACTTAGCTCCCGCTATAAATATGTAGGGGACTATCGGGTTTATAAAGGCTTCGGTAAAGGAAATTACAAAAAGGGCAAAATAACCGTAATTTTTAACAAACTCCTTCGTCCAATTTACAAACTCGGGAGGCAATATTCCTTCCAACATCTAGGAAGTAGAAATCCTAACCTCCTTTAGAAGGAAATTTTTATGTGTTTAAACCTCCTTGGGGTAGGTTCCCAAAATTCGCACCATTTTGGTTCTTTCTTTCAGCTCTTGGAGGGCTTTTTTAACGTTATCTTCCAATACGTGGCCGTCCAAATCTATGAAAAAGACATAATCCCAACTTTTCTCCTTGGAGGGGCGGGATTCGATTTTAGTTAGGTTCACCTTATGACGATAAAAAGGTTCCAAAGCCCTATAGAGGGCTCCCGCTTCATCTTCGACCGCAAAAAGGACGGAGGTTTTATATCTAACCCCTCTTTTGGGTGGTGTTTGTTCGGCTTCCGAGGAGGTTTTATCCTTTCCTATGACCAAAAAGCGGGTGTAATTATCGGTTCTATCTTGGATGTTTTTCTTCAATATTTGGAGGTTGTAAACCCGTGCGGCCACTTTGGAGGCCACCGCCGCCGCTTGCTCGTCCTCTTTGGCCAGCTGGGCCGCCTTGGCGGTGCTTTCTACCTCTATACGCTTGGCGTGGGGAAGGTATTTGTCCAACCAGTTCCTAACTTGGGCCAAAGCGTGGGGGTGGGAATAGACCTTTTTTATTTTCGATAGGTCGCCACTTCGCGACATTAGATGTTGGGCCACGGGAATAACAATCTCGCCTACTATTTTTATGTTGGGTTTTTCTAAGAACATATCCAAGGTGTAGTTAACCACCCCTTCTATGGTGTTTTCTACCGGAACTACGCCGTAGTCGATATTTTCCCTTTCTACCTCTTCGAAAATGTCCCCTATGGTGGGTAGCGGTATAAAGGAGGTGGAACTACCGAACTGCTCCAACGCCGCCTGATGGGTGAAGGAAGCCTCGGGGCCTAAATAACCAACCTTTAGGGGCTCCTGAAGCGAACGGCAGGCGGAAAAGATTTCCAAAAAAATAGTTTTTAATGCCTCTTCGGGGAATTCTTTGTTATTTTCCTTTAAAAGTTTTTCGATAATCTCCTTTTCCCTTTCGGGTATGTAAATTTTTAAACCCTTGGAGCGTTTTATTTCTCCTATTTTTTTGGCCACCTTTGCGCGGCGTTTTAAAAGTTCCAATATTTGTTTGTCTATTTGGTCTATTTCCTTTCTAAGGGTTTGCAAATCCTCTTCCTTTGGGAGGTCATTGTTTTCAGATTGCCATCGGGGGTTATTCTTATCTTTGCTATCATTTGCCATGGAGAAAAATTTTAGAAACTCCCTTTGGCTATAAATTGGAAAAATGGAAACTTTAAACTTCGATTTTCCGCTTAAGGTTAGCCCCTTCGATTTTATCGTTCAGGAGGTGGCAAGCTACCCCGAAGGGGAAAATTTTTTTCTTTACAAACTTATAAAACGCAATCTGAACACCAACGACCCCTATATAGTGGGCTATCTTAAAAGTTTGGGCGTTAGGGATTTTGGCTACGCCGGTCTTAAGGATAGATATGCCCTAACCTCCCAACATATAAGTTTGGACAAATTTGTGGGAAATAAACTAATCCACCGAAGGTTGGGAAAATATTTTGCCCTCCTCTATTTGGGAAAGATTCCTTTTAAGCTCCGAACGGGTTTTTTAAAGGGAAACCGTTTTTTTATAAACCATCACAACCGACTGTTTACCACCTTGGGGTATTCGTTAAATTACTACGACAGTCAGAGGTTATCTAAAAATGTAGCCCGCGGTCGGCGTTTTCTTAAACAGGAGCCTTCCAAGAAGTGGGAAAAAATCTTTTGGATAAACTCCTACCAAAGTTTTATATGGAATTTAACCGCCTTCGAGGTGGTTAAAAGAAAAATCGAAGAGTTCAACAAAAGGAGGGGTCTTAACTTACTAAAACCCTGCAAGGTGGTGGACGGTAGGGTTTACCATATCTTTCCCTGTTCGCGGGATAAAACCGCTTTGGAGAAGTTCCTTCAGGGGTTAAAGGGTATTAAAATCCCCCTCGTTGGTTATAAGGTTAAATTTTCTCCCGAAATAGGTTCTATAGTTGAAAATCTCCTCCAAAGGGGAGGGGTCTCTTTGGAGGACTTCAAAAGGTGGAGATTGAAAGGGGACTACCGTCCTTTGGTGGTGGAGGTTAAAGAGTTAAAACGCTACCCTCGGAGTTTAAGGTTTTTCCTTCCCAAGGGTGCTTTTGCCACCGTCTATATAAAACAATTGTGGTTGCTGGAGAAGGTCTAAATTAAATTCCCGAGATGGGAAACTATCGAAGAAAGCTGTTCCTTTTGTTGGTTTGGTTTTTTATCTTTCCTTTGGTAGGTTTAGCCCAAACTAAACCCTTTGAGTTGAAAAGTCCTGTTTTCGACAACGGGGGGATTATTCCTAAAACTTTTACCTGCGATGGTAGAAATATTTCTCCTCCCCTTTATTGGGTAAATCCTCCGCCCGACACTAAAAGTTTTGTTTTAATAATGCACGACCCCGACGCTCCTTCGGGTGATTTTACCCACTGGGTGGTTTACGATATTCCTTCCGACGTTAGGGGTTTGCCAAGGGCTTTTCCAAGGCTACCCGAGGTAAAAGGGATTAAACAGGGTTATAACTCCTTCGGTTATATTGGCTACGGTGGCCCTTGTCCGCCCCCTTGGGATGGCTACCACCACTACTATTTTGAGTTGTATGCCCTCGATGTTAAAACCTTGGGTTTACCTCCTGCGGTAAAAAGGAAGGAGGTTGAAAAAGCTATGAAAGGCCACATATTGGGCAAAGCCGTTTTGGTGGGTCTCTACAAAAGGGAGCGGTTTTTCTTCTTTTCCCTTAAATAGTTCCCTTTAATTTTTCTTCCACAATGGGTATATCTTGCAAAGTATCCACCCCGTGGTAGAAATTGGTTGTCTCTATAACCTTTATGGGTATTGAATTTTCCAAAAGCCTTAGCTGTTCCAAACTTTCGGTTTGCTCCAAAGGGGTAGGTTTTAGACGGGTAAACTCCAAAAGGGTTTTTCTTTCAAACGCATAAATTCCTATGTGTTTTAAAGGTTTAACATAGCCCTCCTTTCGGAAATAGGGAATAGGACTGCGGGAAAAATAGAGAGCAGAACCGTTTTTGGCTACAACGACCTTAACGGTGTTGGGGTCTCTAAATAAGGGGTCTTGGGGCTCTAAGGGTGCGGCAAGGGTTGCCACCTTCCAACCTTGGCGGAGGGCTTCGACCAACTTGTCCAAATCCTCTTTGTAGGCGAAGGGTTCATCTCCTTGGTAGTTGATAATGTAGTCCTCTTTTAGGTTTAGCTTCTCAACCGTGTAGGCCACCCTATCGCTTCCGCTGGGCAAGAAGGAGGGAGTTAAAACAACCTCAACCAAATCTTGGACTACTTTTTTAACCTCTTCGGCATCGGTGGCTACTATAACCCTATAACCCGTTCGGTTTAGGTTTTCTACCACCCACCTTAGGAGGGGTTTCCCCTTTATTTCCACCAAAGGTTTCTTTTTTAAACGGGTCGAACCCAACCGTGCGGGGACTATTATTACCGTGTCCATTTTTAATTAAAGAAAATATGCTCAATTCTGGGTTGCATTAAAATTAGATTTGGCCAATCATGCGGTTTATAAAGAAAAAATTCCTAAAGTTGGTGGAAAACAAAAGTATCATCGAAAGGTATATCTTTTTCACCAACCTAACGATTTTAGGATTAATACTTTTGGTTCCCTTGGGGAGCTATTTAATTACAAGAAATACACTTTTTCTAAATCCTTTACATTTCGCCTTATCTGCCTTTATAGGACTTGTTCAAATAACTTTAATTAACCAGCTATTCAAAAGAGAAATAACCGGCTTTTTTAAATCGTTGGCGGAAAATCTCGAAATTATATTTACCAAAATAGGAAAAATAAGAACCCTGTCCGATGTAAGGGACGTAAAAAGAACAAAGGAAGTTCTTTTAAAAAAATTTCAAGGAGAACCAACCTTTAGGCACTTTATTAGGAAAATAAACGCTCTGATAGATGAAATTCTTGATGTAATTTCCCTAAAGGTTACAAAAGATGAGTTCTTAAGAAGGTTAACTTCCACCTTAAACCTCCAAAAGTTGGGAAGGATATTTACCAAAAATTTGGTTAGAAGTTTCCAACCTCCTGCGGTGGCATTGTATTTAAAGGACTCCGGAGGGGAAAATTACATTTTGGTTTCCAACGAAGGGTTTGCCAATTTGCAGGAAGTCCTCGGGGAGGGTTTTGTTAATAAAGCCCGCGATATGGGGGCATTTTTTTATATAGAGCTACCCCACGAGTTGGATTATGGAGTTTTGAAACTTAAAAGTAGGAAACTTTTTGTTGTAAAGCTCCAACCGAGGGAAAACCAAATAATAGGATTCATTTTTGTAGGAATAACCTCCGAGTATGAACAAAAATTGGAAAGGTTAAAAAAATTCCTGCGGGAGGTTTACACGCCCCTGTGTCTGCTTTTTGAAAATGCCCTAGAACACGAAAAAAGCCTTATGTATGCCAAAGTAGACCCCCTAACGGGAGTTTTTAACCGAGGGGAGGGGGTAAAGCGTCTAAAAATAATGTTCCGCAAAGCGGAAGACAGCGGACACAACCTTTGCATCTTGGTAATAGACATAGACAACTTCAAAAAGATAAATGACACCTACGGCCACGATGTGGGGGATATAGTCCTAAAGGAGGTGGCAAAAACAATAAAAAACAGCGTTAGGGACAACGATTTGGTTATGCGTTGGGGAGGCGAAGAATTTTTGGTGGCCGTGCCCAACCTTCCCCCCGACAAAGTTTACGATGTGGCCGAGCGAATTCGTAGAAATATAGCCAACCTAAAAATAAAGCTGGCCAATGTGGAAATCCATCCCACCGTTAGCATAGGGGTGGCCTGCACCGACACGGAGAAAACCTATTCGCCCGATGAGCTCTTTAAACGGGCCGACGAAAGGCTCTATCAAGCCAAAAAAAGCGGAAAAAATAAAGTTGTTGCCCCCTAAGTTGTTTCCTTTAAAAGTTCTACCTTCTTAAGGTGGGGTTTTAAAAGTTTTTCCATCAAAAGGGCAACCTCTCTAATTTCCCATTGGGCGGCCTTTTCGGTTCGCTTTTTTAAGAAATCCAAAAGCCAAGGGGTGGGGGCGGAAACTACAATAGTGGTTCTCCTACCGTGGGGCAAAATAAAGCGTGCGTCCTCTTTGGGAATTTTTAACTCTTGGGTTAAAACCCTATAAAGGTTGTTGGCCATCGAGTCCCAACTTCGGAAAAGCTCTATGGCAGTTTCCCCAAAGGAGGGAGGAATTATCGAATAATTGTCCCTTTCGGAGGCATACCTTTGGCTCCTTTGGGAGAAGTTTAAAGCGGTGTGTCTAACCAACTGGTGGGTGGCCACGCGGGAAATCCCATCAATGTAGAAAACAAAATAACCGTAACCCTTATAGGTTCCACCCAACAGATAGACCCGTGCAGGGGTTTTTTCCGATTTTAGAAAACCCCAGGGGGTGATTTGATTTTCCACCGTTGCCAACTTTTGGAAAACCAAAGCCCTTTCCTCTTCGGTAAGTTCTTCCAGATAGTGCCTAAGAGAAACCCCTATGTAGTCGGGATTATCCTCCCTCCAAAAGGTTTTGAAATATTTAGCCCCTATATAGAGGGCTTTTTCTTTACCCACCCTTTTGTAGGTGAAAGAGTGGGCGAAAACGGAAAAGTGTTTCCAATTGGCCAGTTTAGCCAAAAAATTGGCCCTTTCTACGGGAGAAGAAATTTTAGGCTCCAAAAGAAGGTCGTCCAAAGTTTTTTTGGAGTAGCAAACCCTAGCACCCAAGGCGGTTAAAGGAAAGGTTTCGGCAAAATCTTCCCAAGAAAACAGGTCTTTAATTTTTACCATCAATGGAAGGAAAGATAAGGGAAACTTTAACTTTTGAGGTTTCTTTAGAAAACAAAAACCAAAGGTTGGATAAATTCCTTTCCCAATCCTACCCCGAGCTGTCGCGAAATTACATAAAACACCTAATAGAGGAAGGATATGTAAAGGTTAACGGGGACACGGTAAAGAAACCCTCTAAAAAACTCCCCGCGGGGGCGGTGGTCGAATTAAATATTCCCCAACCGAAGGAGCTGCAGCTCAAACCCGAACCCCTACCTTTGGACATTATTTACGAAGACCAAGATATAGCCGTTATTTATAAACCTCCCGGTTTGGTGGTGCACCCTTCGCCCGGTTATGAGAGCGGAACCTTGGTCAACGCCCTTTTGTATCACATAAAGGATTTAAGTTCGATAGGAGGCGTAGACCGTCCCGGAATAGTCCACCGCTTGGACAAAGGAACGGCCGGGGTTATGGTTATCGCCAAAAACGACTTAGCCCACCGCGAGCTATCCAGACAATTTGCCGACCGTATAACCGACAAGAGATATATGGCGTTGGTAGTGCCGCCGCCCAGAGATAAGCATGCCATTATAGACCTGCCCATAGGGCGTAGTCTCTCCGATAGAAAAAAATTTTCCGTCTATTCGGCCAAAACCCGCGAAGCCAAAACCGAGTATTGGGAAAAAGAGCGTTTTGAAAAGGCTCTTTCTTCGCTTTTGGATATAAAGATTTACACCGGCCGAACCCACCAGATAAGGGTTCACCTCCACAGTCAGGGAATGAGTATATGGGGGGACACCACCTACGGTTTTAAAAAATCCAAATTACCCCCTCGGGTGCAACCTTTGGTGGAACTCCTACCCAAGGACAGTTTTTGGTTGGTTGCCTACCGTTTGGGTTTTTATCATCCGAAAACCAAAGAGTGGCTCGAATTTGTAGTTGAGCCTCCGAAGGAATATAAAGAAATAATCCAAAAGTTGAGAGATTTAAGCTCCTAACTTTTTAATTTTTCGACCTCTGTAACGGAGGCCATAATTGTGGCCTCGGCGGCAATTTTTCCGTCAACTTTAACAACACCCTTCATTTTGGAAAGACGCTTTTTCAAAACCAAGGCTTCCATTTCTATAATCATTGTGTCGCCGGGGACTATAGGCCTTTTAAAACGGGCATCGTCCACCCCGGCGTAAAGAATGGCGTATTTGCCTATTTCCAAATTTAAACTTTCTATGAGAAGGATACCGCCCACCTGGGCCATGGCCTCCAGTATCAAGACCCCCGGAAAAATAGGTAAACCGGGAAAGTGGCCGGTAAATTGGGGCTCGTTGACGGTAACATTTTTTAACCCCACAATCCGCTTAGGAACCTCTATTTCTAAAATCCTGTCAACAAGTAAAAAGGGGTAACGGTGGGGAAGGTATTGCATTATTTTGTTGATGTCCATTACAAAATTCCTTTCGGACATTGGGATTAAGTTTAACAAAACCCCTTTTTGGGACTTTTAAAAAATTTCCCTTCAGCAGATGCGGGGCAATATTTCACCCGAAGGTGGTTCCAAAATTCTTTCTACCCCGTAAAGGGTTTTAAGAATTACCTTCCCCCTAGGTTGGTTTTTAACCTTCCCTATTATGGAGGCTTTTCTGCCCAATGGGTGGCTTTTTAGAATTTCCAACGCCTTTTGAGCATCTTCGGGGGCTACGGCTATAACCATATTGCCTTCGGAAGCCAAATCGTAGGGTTCTATTCCCAAAAATTCGCACAGTCCCAAAACTTTTTCATCGACGGGAATTTTTTCTTCTTCCACAAAAATACCAACGTTGGAAGCTTGAGCCCATTCGTTGAGGACGGCCGACAATCCCCCGCGGGTGGGGTCGCGCATCGCCTTTATATTTATACCCTCTTCCAAAAGCCTTTTAACCATATCCCATAAGGGGACACAGTCACTTTTTAAGCCTTCAAACTCCAAACCTTCTCGGAGGGCAAATATACATGCCCCGTGGTCGCCTACGGTGGAGCTAACAAGAATCACGTCGCCTTCGGAAAGGTTGCGGGCACTTACTCCCTCTTTAACAATTTTCCCAATTCCCGAAACCGATATGAAAAGTTTATCCGCCGCCCCTTTGGGGACTACTTTGGTGTCGCCGGTGACTATTTGAACGCCCACCTCGGAGGCGGTTTTTGCCATGCTTTGAACCACCCTTTCCAAATCCTTAAAGGGCAGACCCTCCTCGATAATGAAGGAAACCGAAAGATATTTGGGCTCGGCCGCCACAGCCGCCAGGTCGTTAACGGTGCCCGCAACGGCCAATTTACCAATATCCCCGCCGGGAAAAAATATCGGCGAAACGGTAAACCCGTCGGTGGTGAAAGCTATTTTTCCCTCCACCGAAAGGGTGGCCGCATCTTCCATGCTTTCCAATATGGGGTTGGAAAAATATTTAAAAAAAAGTTCCTTTATAAGTTTCCAAGTTTCCTCTCCACCCCCACCGTGGGACAAGAGAATTTTTTCCATTCCTTTTTATTGTGGTCTATTTATTGTTCCTAATGGGGGGTAGGATAAGACTTTCCTAAATATGGAATAATCTTTATCTATGTGCACCGAATGCGGATGCGGTCTTCCGGACAAAAATTTAAACCATGGTCACCATCACCACGATGTTCCCGAAACAACCAACAAAAAGGAAATAGCGGTTTTTAAAAAAATACTGGAAAAAAATGACCACCAGGCCCAACATAACCGCGAACATTTCGACAAATACGGAATTCTGTCGGTTAATCTAATGTCCTCCCCCGGGGCGGGAAAAACCACCCTTTTGGAAAAAACTATAGAGGCTTTGAAAGATAGATACAAAATAGGGGTTATTGAAGGTGATTTGGAAACCGAAAGGGACGCCGAAAGGGTTAGAAATAAAGGGGCGGTAGCCTACCAGATAACCACCGGCCAAACCTGCCACCTCGATGCCTTTATGGTTCATAAGGGCTTACATCATCTTCCCTTGGAGGAGCTCGACATTGTTTTTGTTGAAAACGTTGGAAACCTTGTATGTCCCGCCTCCTTCGATGTTGGAACCCACCTAAATGTTGTATTGCTCTCTGTGCCCGAGGGCGACGACAAACCGGCCAAATATCCCGTAATGTTCAAAAAGGCCGACCTGTTGATAATTACCAAAGCCGATTTACTACCTTACTTTGACTTTGACGTGGAGCGTTGCATAAAAGAATTTAAAGAGCTAAATCCCGAGGCGGAAGTTATAGTTCTATCCACCAAAACTGGTGAAGGATTGGATAAGTGGATTAATTGGCTAATAACCAAAAAGGAAGAGATAACTAAAAAACCCGCTAAAGTTTCTCAAGGTTAATTTTTCCTTATTTCTTTTTTTATTCTCCAATAGGTACCACAAACTCTTTTGTAGCGTTTTTATAAAGGTTCCAACAGACGGTAATTTTGTAAATATTGTCCCTAAGTTGGGTTGCATTAAAACCGTAAAGAACCCTCTTGTTTCCTATATTTAGACAAACCGCGCAGGGGTTGGTTGTCGGGTCGCAAAGGCTTTCGTCAAAGTTTAGCGAGGTTGTCGAGCCGTTAAAATACTGGCAAGCGTCAACGTCCGAGCAGGAATCAACACGGTTGGGGTTTGCCGTTATCTCTTTTACAACTTTCACGCTGGAGAGGGTTAAGGAATGTTTTATTTTCATTTTAAGGAAGTAAACAACCGCATTTAGCAAAGCTATCCCTATAAGGGTTAACAATGTTAGGGCCACCAAGAATTCGACCATTGTAAAGGCTTTAGAACTCCTTTTTTTAATTTTTTTGTTTTCCATTTTTCTATCTCCCTTGATTAATAGCTACATACACATTTGTTTTCGGTGGGGTCAAACTTTCCGGTGCAAACCCTTAGGCGGGAAATGGAAACACAATCTAAGGAAGCTTTATTATTGTTGTAGGCTACCCTTATATATCCTTGGGTGGTAAAAAGCCCGAAGTTATTTACGTAAAAGGTATCCGGGTTAGCCTCCAACGGGACTAAAAACCTATAAACCTTAAAGAGGGTTCCGTTGGTAAAATACACATCTAGGTTTTTATCTCCTACTTCCACATAGTAGGAGTGTTTTTTTACCTTTGCCTGAACTTGGATATCCTTCAAAACTATTTCCAACCTTTGGGTTTCGGAGGTTATCCTTTGGGCGGTAATGTATTCTCTATACCAAGTTAGACCTAAACCCGCCAATATGGCCAGTATTCCCAAAGCTATTAAGAGTTCAAGGGTTGTATATCCCTTTGAATTTCTTACTTTTCGCACAAGTTAAATATTACGTTTTAGGAAAAATTTTTATCTAACCGTTAAATTAAAAACCGATGCTTAAGGTAGTTGCAATATTCAAAAGGAAGTTCTTTGAAAATTTGGTTCCCCTTTTGGGGGAGTTGAAAATAAAACTCCCTGCAGAGGTTAAGATTTACTTTGTTGATTTTTCTTCCAAGGAAATAGAAAAGGCAAAGGAATCCCTTAAAAGGTTCTCCTTGGAAAAAAATATCGTCCTTACAGGGGAAGATATAGAAGATATCCTTAAAAAGGAAAACCCCTATTTGGTTGTTTTACCCCGCCCCAAGATGAACCCTTTGTTGCACGCTTTCAAAAAGGCCTGGTCGGAAAAGGAGGTGGAGGAAACATCGGACTATAACTTTTTATTAATAGATGAAGGAACGACAGAAATAAAAAAAGCCCTCGTTTATGTCGATACAGAAAATACTTCGGAAAACTACATTAGGGAAGTCTATAACTTTCTAACCCGCCTGAAGATTGAATTTAAATTCTTTACCGTCTTTGACGAACATTACTATGAATTCCTTATAAAGAAAGACCATCCCGAAACCGAAGCAAGGCAAATTTTGGGGCAAATGTTCGAAGATTACGTCCACGAAGTTATGGAAAAAATCAAAAAAGCCCTTTCCTTGGAGCATGTGGAAGTTATTTCCACCAAAGGGGAATTAAGGAAGGCATTGCCCTTCTTTGCCGCCTACCATAGGTTCGATATTTTCTTTATAAGCCACTCGTTGGAAGACAAAGACGCAATTGTGGAAAATGCCCAAACCTCGGTTGGTATCTTTAAAAACTGACCCTTTAAGGTTCTTTTCTTATTCCTCTTAATCCTTCAAAGGAAACTTCCCTTAAACCCAAAAGTGAGTTTGATATAAAAAACCTTTCGCAGTTTTTTAAATCTTCCAACCTTAGAGGGTGTTGAAAAGCTTTTCCTTGTTCCAACAAGAGGCGTCTATAAACCCCTTCCAGTAAGCCCTCTTCTGTTGGTGGAGTTAAAAGAACCCCATCCTTTTGACAATAAAAGTTTGCCGAAGAGGTTTCGGTTATTCTTTCAAACTCGTTAAGGACTAATGCATCGTAAAAACCCCTTTGAAGGGCTTCCTTTTTAACTTTTACGTTAAAGAGGAAGTTGGTTGTTTTAAATCTCCAAAGGGGGTTTTGGGAACATTTCCTAAATGGGGAAATAGTTAAAGTTAATTTCCCTTTCGGAGGATTAAAAGGTTTTATTACAACCTTCAGTTGGTAATCGGTTGCCTTACCTCCATAGTAGCCCTCTCCGAGGGAAAGAAGCAAAACCTTAACGTAAAAGGGTTGAAGTTGGTTTTTAAATTCCTTTAAATGTTTTTCTAAAAATTTCTTAAAAACCTCAAAAGGTGGATAGGGTATTTCGAAAAAGGAAGCCCCGCTTTGGAGTCTTTGATAGTGATACTCCAGGGGGGTAAAAAATTTTCCCTCTTGCCAACGGAGGGTTTCAAAAAGTCCTTCCCCGAAATGGATAAATCTTTCTACCGACATAAAAATAGAAAGGAAAGATTAAAAACCAACTCCTACCATTGGATTTTGATATCTCCTCTCTGGTTAATATATTTGTCGGCGTTTAGGGCCGCTATAACACCTTGGGCGGCGGCTATTACGGCCTGTTTGTATCTTTGACCCAAAACATCGCCGGCCGCATAGACGCCGGGCACGTTGGTTTCCATAGTTTCTAGGTTAACTTTTACACCCCCTTGTTCATTTAGCTCGACCTGACCCATAAGCCACTTAACCGAAGGTTTATTTCCTCCTAAAAATACGAAAACTCCCTCGGCGGGAATAACTTTTTCTTCACCGTTGGGAAGACGAACCTTTAAACCTTCGACCACATCTTTGCCCACAATTTCGATAGGACGCGCCCCCAGTATAAATTCAACATTGTCTTTTTGCTCCAGTTGGCGAACCATTTCGGGGGGAGCTTTAACCTCTTTGCCGGGAACCACAATAATAACTTTCGAGGCGAAACGAGATAGTAGTTCGGCCTCCTCTAGGGCGTATTCGCTATCGCCGACAACTATAAC
Organism: Aquificota bacterium; assembly: GCA_013153315.1. Taxonomy (GTDB): domain Bacteria; phylum Aquificota; class Aquificia; order Aquificales; family QOAS01; genus QOAS01. The sequence continues at coordinate 8,808 of JAADES010000019.1, read as the reverse complement.
AGGCTTACCTTGGTAAAAGTGGGCATCGCAAACGGCACAGTAGGAAACCCCTCTGCCGAGAAATTCGTCCTCTCCCTTGATTTTGGAAGTCCTTTCCAAGGAACCGCTGGCTATTATTACGGTTTTTCCTTTGTAAACCCGTCCGTCTTCGGTATAGACCTCTTTAATATCCCCCTTTAGGTTAGCGCCTATAACAGTCCCCTTTTCAAATTCGGCACCGAAGGTTTTAGCCTGCTTGCGCATTATCTTTAATAGCTCGTAGCCGCTTATAGGGCCCGGCACACCGGGGTAGTTTTCGATATTGGAGGTTATACCCAGGGCTCCGTCGGCTTCGGCACGGTAAAGCACCAAGGTAGAAAGCCCACCGCGGGCAGCGTAAAGGGCAGCACTTGCTCCTGCGGGGCCGCCGCCGACAATAATAACATCCCAAACCTTATTCTGTTTTTCGTCCCCTCCGCCGGGGCCTATATTTAAGTTCAACTGCATGCTAAACCTCCCGTAAAAGTTTCCATTTAAAGTTTATCGTTTATTTTTCTATGGAGATATACACTTTCTTACCCCCACATTTGGAAGGAAAAATAGAAGTGGGGCCTATGCTTTTTGCCTCGGCGGTTATGGCCGCCAATGTGGTAAAGGATATTCGGGAAAATATCCGCAATCTCGTAGGCGGGCCTATGGGTCATTACGAGAACCTTATTGAGGAAGCCATAGAGAGGGCTACAAAAAAATTAATGGAAAAAGCCCAAAAAGCGGGCTACGACGGTATTGTAGGCTTTAGGATTGTTCACCCCTCGCTGGTAGAAGGGGGCGCCGAGGTTGTGGTTTTTGGAAACGCTTTTAAACTCAAGAAGGAATAAAAAATCAAGAAACCAACGATTGGAACCACTCTTTTAGTATTTCATACTGCCGATGGGTGTTGTATTCTTCCGTCTCCATAGGGGATTTGAAGAAAAATGCCAGCTCTTTGACCACACCCTTCTGGCCCTTTTTCTTAGCCAACATTAGAAAACGCGCTATATCCAACACCAAAGGAGCGGCAACTATGGCATCAATAGCGTCCCAGATAAAGTAAAACTTCATTTTTGTTCCTAAAAAGCCTTGGTAGTGGATAAAGTCAAAGGCGGTTTTGTTATCTTGCAAGGGAGGGAAATAATTTATTTCCGTTATCGTATAGGGGAAGTATCCCAAAATTTTGCCCACAACCTTATCTTTGGAAACTATTTTGCTCCGCTTGTTTTGTTCGTGGGCCAAAACTTTACCGTCGAGGTCGCCCAGAATGTTATAACCCATCCAACCGAGAACCCGAAGGTTTCTGTAGCGGAACATTGGGGCTAAAGTGGTTTTAACCAAGGTTTCGCCGGTTTTTCCATCGTTTCCCGCGTGGGGCACCCCTACCTTTAAAGCCAACTCTTTCAAGGCGGCTATGTCGGAGCCTACGCTGGGGGTAAAGTTGGCAAAAGGTATGCCGTTTTTTAACGATACGTAGGCATAAAGCATAGAGGCGGAAATTTTGTCTTTACGGTTTTCTTTAATAGCCCTCTCAAACCCTTCAAGGGAACCGTGAACTTCTTCATCGTAGGGTAGGGTGGGCTCGGTGGAGGCTACATTTATAGCTACTGTTTCGTTATCGGCAAACTCCAAAAGGTCCTTTTCCAACCTTTCCACTATTTGGGAGAGGGTTAAACCTTCCTCTTCCAAAGTTTGGAGAGGTTTTAATTCTTCCAAAACACCTTCGCCGCAATTTAAAGCTGTCCCCTTTTTGGCACGTATTTTTTCCAAATCCTCTTTAAGTTTTAGAAGAATTCGATAATCGAAGTGTTGGTTTAGTTCCCAATGCTCCTCCACTATTTGGTATAGGTTTTTATCCAAACTCCTTATGTCGTGACCTCCGAATTCAAACTCCAGAGGTGCGTAGTCTTTTAGTTTTTCAAATTCGGGCAGTTCGGAAACTAATCCCGTTGTATCGCTTAAACCTTTCCTTATAGCCCTTTCTCCCACTATGGCGGTAGAGCCAACTATTCCGTAAATTCCGAAAAGCCAAAGCTTCATTAAAGGATTATTTTCCACCGCCGCGGTTTTTCTAATTTCTCAAAATATCCCCTATGAGGGGCAAAAAAGAGAAATGCTTTCAAAGAGGAGAAATAACCCCCTTCATCGTAATGGAAATTTTGGAAAGGGCGAAGGAATTAGAGCGTCAGGGAAGGGATATAGTCCATATGGAAATAGGAGAGTCCGACCTGCCCCCTTCGCCGCGGGTTCTGGAAAAAATAGAGGAGGTAAAACACCAAGCCAACCGTTACACCCATTCCTTGGGTATTTTTGAACTAAGGGAAGCTATAGCCCACTATTATTGGGAAACTTATAAGGTTGATATATCCCCCGATAGGGTTATTGTTACTACAGGAACCAGCGGAGGGTTTTCCTTAATATTTTCCGCCCTCTTTGAGGTAGGTGAAAAAATTGTTTTTACCGACCCCGGTTATCCCTGTTATAAAAACTTTGCCCACATCTATTGTTTAGAACCTGTAAGTGTTCCCATAGGAAGGTATACCAATTATCAGTTAACTCCCGAAATGTTGGAAGATATTGACCTTTCGGGGTTTTTGGTTACCTCACCTTCCAACCCGGTAGGGAATATTTACGATAGGGAAACCTTAAAGGGGTTGGCCCAATGGGCGGCCGAAAAAGGAAAAATTTTTATCTCCGATGAAATTTATCACGGTTTAAATTACTCCAAAGCTGTCCATACGGCGTTGGAATTTTCCGATGAAGCTATAGTGGTAAATGGCTTTTCCAAATACTTCTGTATGCCGGGCTTTAGACTGGGTTGGGTTATAGTGCCGAAAAAATTTGTTAGAAAGCTGCAGTTGGTGGCCCAAAACCTATTTATATCACCGCCTACCTTAAGCCAGCTGGTAGCCATAGAGGCCCTAAAAGATAAAACCTACCTACAAAAGGTTAGGGAAACCTTCCGCCAAAGGAGGGATTACCTATATTCCGAATTGAGGAAACTCTTCGATATAGAAGTTCCTCCCGAGGGGGCTTTCTATATATGGGCCAACATTGAAAGGTATTCTAACGACAGTTTTAAATTTGCCTTCCGAATGCTGGAGGAAGCGGGAGTTGCAATTACCCCCGGTGTGGATTTTGGTAAAAATAACACCAACCTTTACGTGCGTTTTGCCTATACCTCTTCCCTCGAAAGGTTAAAGGAAGGGGTAGAAAGAATTAAAAGTTTCCTTTCAAAGTTTTAAAAACATTTCTTTATCTTTTCTAAATCCTCTACCTTATCGAGGTTGCAGGTTTTTACATTTTCCACCGTTTGGGCTATCAATTTGGAAAGAACATTTTTAGGGCCTATTTCTATAAAGGTATCCACGCCTTGGTCGGCCATAAATTTAACACTTTCCACCCAGCGAACAGGTTTAAAAAGTTGCAAATAGAGGTTTTCCCTAATTTCTTCTGCCGAGGTGTGGGGTTGGGCATCTACATTTTGCACAACCGGGATTTTGGCTTCGGAAAATTCTACCTCCTGCAGGACTTTTTTAAATTTTTCGGCGGCCTCTTTCATTAAACTGCTGTGGGAAGGCACCGAAACCTTTAGAGGGATAGCTTTTATTTTTCTCGAACGGGCAAGTTTTAATAGTTTTTTTACCGCTTCGGCTTCACCGGCTACAACCGTTTGGATAGGAGAGTTGTAATTCACAGCCTCGACCACACCTTCCACCTCTTGGCAGAGTTTTTCCACCTCTTGGGGCTCTATACCGATAATTGCGGCCATAGCCCCTTTTCCTTCGCCAGCGGCATTTTGCATGTATTCGGCCCTGTAACGAACCAACCTAACCGCGTCGGGAAAACTTAACACCTCGGCCGCCAAAAGTGCCGAATATTCTCCCAAGGAATGCCCGGCAACATACAGCGGTTTTAGCTGGGGAAAATGCTCTTTAAAAACCCGATAGATAGCGTAGCTAACGGTTAATATGGCGGGTTGGGTGTTTATTGTTTTATTTAGCTCCTCACCACCTTCAAAAATAAGCTTTGTTAGGTCTAAGCCTAAGGCTTCGTTGGCCTGCTCAAAAACTTCCTTAGCTATAGGGAACTGTTCATAAAAATCCTTTCCCATACCCGCATACTGCGAACCCTGTCCCGGGAATACTAGTGCAACAGCCATAAGGTTATTTATATTCGACCTATTTAAGGTTAGAGAAAAAAGAGACCTTGGAAGGGAAAAAATTATTTATCTTCCTTGTTGGGTTGATTTTGAAGCTTTTTAACCTCGTAGTCGGGTTGATACCCAACTATATGCTCCTTTAGGATTTTGCATTTGGTAGTTCCTTCACATTTTAAAACTACATAGTCTTCCTCTATTTGGTCGATAGTTCCCAATATTCCCGCACTGGTTACAACTTTATCGCCCTTCTTTAGGTTTTCTAAAAACTTTCTATGCTCTTCGCGGCGTTTCTTTTCGGGGCGAATTAAGAGAAAGTAAAACAACCCTATAAAGATTGCAAAAAATATTAGGTTTGATATTAGAAATCCTACACCTGAACCCTGCATTTTTTCCTCCCTTTTGGTGGTTTATAAAGTTTAACAATCCAAAGGGAGTTTAGGGTTAGCTTTTGTTAAAGTATTCGGAAAAGTATTTTTCAAAATCCTCTTTGGAGATGGGAACTACTATCTCATCGCGGTTTCCTTTTTGAACCTCCATAATATTGTTCAAGAATTCCAATAAAATTTCCTTATTGCGGAATTTTGAATTTTCAAACCTTCCGGAATTTTTATTTTGAATCATGCCCAAGATACCCAAAACCTCCCCGCGGCTAACATCTTTCCTTAATAACCTAAGTTGGGTATCTTTCTTTTCACCTTCCACATCGAGGTAAATTTTTATTTCGTCCTCTCCTTTGGCATATTCAAAGTAAGCTATAGCGGCTAAAACTGCTAATGCTATCGCTGTAGCGGTGTCAACTATACTAGAAAAATCCCAAAGGAGTTTCCCTTTAGAACAAAAATCTGAACAAACACCTATTAGGGTTAAAATTACAGTAATAACCCCAAAAAGGATTAAAGGCTTGTATTTTTCCCAATGGTGTTTCATAAAAAACCATCTTATGAGGTTTACAATCATTTTTGAAAACTCGGCTCTGGAAGGTTTTTTCCCCTCTTGGGGTTTTTCTACATTAATAGAAACCTCGGACGGGAAGAGTTTGTTATTTGATACCGGGAATAGTTATGCAATTTGGGAAACCAATGCAAGGAAATTAAATGTTAATCTTTCCGACTTTGGACACATATTTTTATCCCACTTCCATTGGGACCACATTGGGGGTGCTATAGATATAGCTTTCCTTTCAAAGGAAAGAAAACATTTTGTAGTCACCGATGGTTTTTCGAAAATTTTTGTTAAGCAATTGGTGGAGTTGGGGCACGATGTTTCCTTAGCAAGGGAGCCCTACCGTTTCGATGGGAATTTTCTCTCTACAGGGGCTTTAAGGGCAAAAGGTTATAAATACAGCGGTCTATTGGAACAGTCGCTTATTGTGTTTGAAGCCGACCGCTACGCTTTGGTTTGCGGTTGTAGCCATCCCAGCATTGAAAATATTGTTGCCTACGCTATAGAACTAACAGGAAAGCCTCCTACTTTTGTTTTAGGTGGTTTTCATCTAATGGATAAAACTCCTCAAGAGGTTGAAAAAATTGCTTTAGCTTTAAAAAGTATGGGGGTGGGATTTGTTGCACCCTGTCACTGCACGGGAGCCCTAGCCCAGGAAATTTTTAAAGAGGTATTCGGAAAAAGATATATAGAAGCAAAGGCGGGGGTGGTTATAGAAATTTGATTACTCCAGTTGGGCAATTGTTACCCCCGCCCCGCCCTCTTGGGGTGTTCCCTCCCTATAAAAGGCCACATAGGGAAGCTCTTCCAAAACTTCTTCGGTTACCCTTTTTAAAACACCCGTCCCTATGCCGTGGATAATTCGAACTAAATTAACCCCCGATAGGTGGGCTCGGTCTAAGAAGTTTATAAGCTCATCGCGGGCTTCTTCGGCGGTTTTCCCACGGAGGTCTATTTCCACCATACCTTTCTTTTTGGGGAGTTTTTTATCAACTTTGACCTCAACCTTCCTTTCTTGGGGAACGGTTTTTACCGGTTTAAGGGCGTTTGGTTTTTCCAAATCGGTAATGGATACCCAAATTTTTAAAGGCCCGTTTTGAACCAAGGCTTTTTTACCCTTAACTTGGAGAACTTTAACCGGGGTAGACCTGTAAAGGTAGGTTTGACCTTCTTTTACCTCCTCTATTTGGGAAAGTTTTTCTTTCTTTTCCTTTACCTCCTTCGAAAGTTCTTCTATTAATTGTTGGGCCTCTTTTTGGGTTTTTACTTTTTCAATTTTTTCCAATGCTTGGGCTTTTAAGGAAATTAAAAACTCCTCGGCCTCTTTTATAGCACCCTTCCAACGGCGGAGTTTTTCCCTTTCCAGTTCCTGTTTTAGGGCTTCTATTTTTCTCTCTTTTTCCTCTATTTGTTTCTTTAGTTTTTCCACCTCTTGAAGTTTAAGGTGATACTCTTGGGCATACCTTTGGAGTTCTTGGGTTGCCCTTTCGTAATCGGCCGAAATTTCCGAGTGGAGAAACTCTCGGGCTCTATCGATTATCTCTTTTTTAATACCGAGTTTATAAGCTATTTCCAAAGCGTGGGAACCCCCTACGGTGTTGTAGGCCAATTTATAAAGGGGCTTTAAGGTCTCTTCGTCAAACAACACCGATGCGGGAACATAATATTCGCTTTCCAAGGCGTAGAGTTTTATAGGGGTGTGGTGGGTTGTTACAACTACATAAGCCCTTAGTTTTTCAAAATACTCTAAGAAAGCCCTACCTAAGGCTGAACCTTCCACTGGGTCGGTTCCCGCCCCCAGCTCGTCGAGCAAAACTAAGGTGTTGCTATCGACTTTGGGCAAAAAGTCGGCGATGTTTTTAATATGTCCCGCAAAAGTTGAAAGGTTTTGCTCGATATTTTGCTCGTCCCCTATGTCGGTGAATATCTTGTCAAAAACCCTTATTTGGCTTCCTTCATCGCAAATTATGGGGATTCCCATTTGAACCATGAGGGCATTCAAAGCTAGGGTTTTCAAGGCGACCGTCTTACCTCCCGTGTTTGGGCCGGTTATGACCAATCCCCTTTTATCCTTTGTAAGGATTAAATCGATAGGAACAACTTGGGAGGAACCTAAATTTATAACCAACAACGGGTGTTTGGTGTTTATCAGCTTTACCTCGTTGGGGGTTATTTCGGGAAAACGGGCCCCAAGTTCGTTTCCAAATTTTGCCTTAGCCACCAACCAGTCGAGGTGAACCAAAACCTCAAAGCTCTTTAGCAGGTCTTGGGCCCGTTTCCCAACAACCGAAGTTAGGTAGCGAAGAACTTTTTTTATTTCCCTTTCTTCGGCTTCCCTAAGTTCCACCAAGCGGTTGTTTAAACCTACCACAAAGGCTGGTTCGAAAAAGGTTGTTTTCCCCGTGGAGGAAACGCCGTGAGAAATTCCCCTTATCCGCTTTGTGTAGGAGGTTTTCATCGGGATTACATACCGCCCTTGGCGGAGGGTAACTATTTTGTCGGCCACCATACGCTGGTTTTCCTCAATGAATTTCTCCAAACTTTCGACAATCTGCCTTTCGAGGTTTCTTATCTGTTTTCTTAGGGAAGCCAATTCAAAGCTTGCTTCGTCCTTTAAAAGACCCTTGTTGTCTATAGCGTGGGAAAGTTCACTTTCGACCTCCCTAAAGGTTTGGATTTGGTTTTCATACTTCCGAAGGTTGGGAAATTCTTTTTGAACCCTTTTAAGGAAATCCTTTAAAAGCCTCAAGGTGCGGATTACTTTTAAAATCTCAAATAGTTCCTTTACTGTAAGGATAGCCCCTTCTAAACGGGATTTTTTTAACCACGGTTTAATATCCTCAAAGGTAGAAATAGGAACCGATAACCCGCTTTGGAGAAGTTTTAAAAAACTCTCCGTGTCTTGGACTTCCTCTTTTACCTTTAATTCCGAAGTGTGGGGTCTTAAGGTATCTATATAATTCACCGTCGCGGGGGAAGATGTATAAACCTTAATGCGGTTTAGTATCTTTTCTAACTCTAACTTTTTAAGGTCTTTTTCCCTCATTTAAAGCTTCTTACGATAGCAACAAAAGGGTTTTCTCTAACATTGGTAGCTTCCAAGAAAAATAGAAAGGAAACACTAAAGCAATAAATAATTGTTAAATTTCTCCTAACACCTTAAGAGCTTCCTCTATATACCCCTCAACGAGTTTAAACTTTTCGGAATACTCCTTGTTGAGTTTTTTTAGTTTTTCATATTCTTCTCTGAGGTCTATTTTTTCCTCTTCCTCCAAGGGTGATACATATATAGACACGTTTAGGTTGTAGTCATTATTTGCTACCTCTTTTAGTTCTACAATTTTTGAAAAACCTTCTATTTCTTTAAATTCCTTATACACCTCGGATATTCTTTTAATGTTTTCCTCCGAAAGGGTATTTAGTTTTTTAATTTCGGGGTGAGGAATGTATTTCCTACTTGCGTTTATAAATAGGATTTTTCCTTTTCTCTCTTGGGCTTTATTTTTGTTCAGAACGATAATAACACCCGGTGCATTTGTGTTATAGAAAATCTTTTCGGGTAGCAAAATAACAGCCTCTATAAGGTCGTTTTTTACAAACTTAGCCCTTATGCTTTTTTCTTTACCTCCCCTAAAGAGCACCCCACTGTCAAAGACTACCGCCGCCTTTTTCTCTGTGTAGTAGTTTATTAGCTG
>JAADES010000041.1 GCA_013153315.1 Aquificota bacterium | reverse complement strand
CTCTAATGCAGTATTAGCTATTTTATATGCTATTGTAGGGTCTCCGGGGAATTCCACCGAAAGGGTTATAACTCCTGTTTTTTTATCAGTTGAAGTAGACATTAGTTTATCTAAAGCTTTTACCCCGTCTAAGATAGTTGGGGCTTTTTCCGGATTTTTCCAACTTTTTGTACGGTTATCCCACTGGTCGGGAAATAGTAAGGGTAATAGATTTAGCTCCCTTATAATTCGTTCCTTTAAAGTTCTACTATTTAGAATAGCTTCCACAGTTATAGTGGAAGGAGTTGTTCCCGGTAAAGAAATAGGTAAAGCAGCCGCCAAAGAGGATAAACCGCTTTTGCTTTGCCCTTGAAGTGGAAATATGCTTGTATCGGTTTTATAAACAGGGGTTGCCAAAAAAGCGTAAGCGGCGGCAATAGCAGTCAAAGCTCCGGTTATTCCTAATACAATTTTTTTTCTACGTTTTAAGGTTAACCATAGTTCGTATAGGTCTATTTCGTCATCTTCGCAGATAGGGGGCGGGTAGGGTGGATAAGGAGGGTAGGGATATTTTGAAGATTCATTTTCCAAAACCGGTTTTTGCTCCTTTTTATCCATTTCGAAGCTTAATAGTTTAAGCTTTCCAATATTAGTTCCTAAAAAGACTAACCAGGGAAATACTAATCAAATTTAAATGAAAATAACCGTTGAGGTTTGCGAAATATACAAAACCATACAGGGGGAAGGTTTTTTAATAGGTTCCCCCGTTACCTTGGTTAGATTTCAAGGTTGTAATATTTACTGCAGTTGGTGCGATACAAAATATGCAATCCCTAAAAAGGAAGATACAAAAAGGGACCTCTACGAGGTTTTGGAAGAAATTGAAAAACTGGGGCGGGAACATATTTTAATAACGGGCGGAGAACCCTTTTATCACCAGTCCCTGCTACCTTTTACGGCCGCTTTAATAAGAAGAAACCATTTTGTTCAAATTGAAACCAACGGCACGCTTTGGATTGAAGGCTTTGAACTTCTCGATAGGAAAAAGCTCTATTTCAGCGTTTCTCCCAAATATTCGGTGGACTACAAAATCCACCCAGCGTTTCAAAAATACTGCGATGAGTTGAAATTTGTGGTTGACGATAACCTTACTTTGGAAGTTTTACTTAGGGATGAATTCCTCCCTTTGGTAAAAGAAAAAAAATTAATCCTCCAACCCGAGGGCAATAAAGAAAAATATCTCCACAAGAGTTTAAAACTTATAGATAAGCTCCTACAGTTGGGACTATATGCTAGGTTAATACCTCAGTTGCACAAATTGGTAAATCTACCTTAAAAGGGAGAAAAGAAAAAACCTTAAAGGGAATATCCGAACATTTTGACCAACTCGGGGCGGTCTCTCCAGTCTTCTTTAAGACTAACCCAAAGTTGGAGATAAACAGGTTTACCCAAAATTAGTTGGAGCTCTTCGCGGGCCCGTTTACCGATTTCTTTAAGGCGTTGGCCCTTTTTACCGATAATGATGGGTTTTAAGCTTTCACGGCTTACAATTATTTCACCGCTTATTACCAACATATCGGGATTTTTATCACCGGGCTTAATTTCGTTTATAACAACGGCAACCTCTTGGGGAACTTCGTCGTGGGTAAGTTGGAGGATTTTTTCCCTAACAATTTCGGCAACGTAAAGCCTCAAAGGCAGGTCGATAGTCATATCTTCGGGAAATAGAGGTTCCCCTTCGGGAAGATATTTTTTTATAGTTTCCAGCAACCTTTTTACGTTGGTGCCTTTTTTGGCCGAAATGGGTATTATTTCGGCGAAGTTGTACATTTTTGCACTTTCTTCGATAATTGGCAAAACCTCGTCGGCCTTCTTCAGTTTGTCTATTTTGTTAATGACCAAAATAACCGGTTTGTTCAACGGTTTTACATACTTTTCAAAAATTTCCTTGTCCTGCTTAGTCCACGGGCGGTGGGCCTCTATCATAAACAGAATAACATCGGCGTCTTGTAGGGAGGTAGTGGCCATTTCAATCATGGCCTTTTCCATAGCGTCCTGTTCGCGGTAAATTCCCGGGGTATCAAGGAAGACTATCTGAGCGTCAGGCTCGTTTTTTATTCCCAACAACCTTATTCGGGTTGTTCCTGGTTTGTCGGTAACTATGGAAACCTTGGTACCAATAAGGGCATTTATTAAGGTAGATTTTCCTACATTGGGTTTACCCACAAGGGTTACATAGCCAACCTTCTTTTTGGGTTTTTCTTTTTCTGAAGCAAACTTTTCTTGGTAATATTGGAGCAAATCCTCCCCTTGCTCGGGAGTTTTATTTTCCCCTTCATTGGTAGCTGTTGGGGTTGTAGCCCCTTCCCGGGTTTCTTTAACCTCTTTTACCTTATCGGTTTCGTTAGTTTTTTCTTCCTCTAAAGGTTTTTTTTCTTGATTTTCCATAAGGAGGAAAATTTAAGAAAGGCTTTTGGAAAAACAAAAATTAAAGAGAAAACCCAATTTAAAAATTGATGTATACCAAAGAACAAGAAAAGGAACTGCTGGATAAAACCTACCGCCTGTTGGAAAACTTAGACAAAATTCTCCAAATAAAGGATAAAAAAGAGGCTGAAAAAATAATCAACGACCTTAGGGAGGTTATACGTTTCCACGACTACAAATACTATGTAGAAAACAATCCTGTAATTAGCGACTACGACTACGACCGCCTTTTCCACGCTTTGAAAAAGTTGGAAGAGCGTTTCCCCGACCTTATAACCCCCGACAGCCCAACTCAACGGGTAGCCTCCGATATAACCGAAAAATTCCCTGTGGTCAAACACCTCACCCCAATGCTCTCTTTGGACAATACCTATTCGCCCGAAGATTTACGCCAATGGGACGAAAGGGTTAAGAAACTTTTGGGCGTTGACCAAGTGGAGTATTGCGTCGAACCCAAGTATGACGGGGCGGGAATAGCGTTAGTCTACCGCGACGACCTATTTGTTAGGGGGGCTACAAGGGGCGATGGAATTGAAGGGGAAGATATAACCAACAACCTAAAAACAATAAAAACCATTCCCCTGAGGGCGCCCTTTTCCAAATACGGTATAAAACTGGCCGAAATCCGCGGCGAGGTTTTAATGGACAAAGAAACCTTTAAAAAGCTAAATGAAGAGAGAATGGAAGAAGGTTTACCTCCCTTTGCCAACCCACGGAATGCCGCGGCCGGTTCCATAAGATTACAAGACCCCAGGGAGGTGGCTAAAAGGAACCTCGTTGCGGTGGTTTATCAACTCTCCTATGCCGAAGACAAAGAGGGTCGCAAAGTTTTACCCGAAACCCACTATGAGGCTATCCAAATGCTCCACAATTTGGGTTTTAAAACTCCCCTACCCGATATGAAAGTTTGCAAAGATATAGAGGAGGTAATTCAATACTGCCAAGAGTGGGAGGAAAAAAGACACTCCTACCCCTTCGACTTGGACGGAATGGTTATAAAAGTAAACCAAACCAAATATTGGGAAAAATTGGGTTATACCTCCCACCACCCCCGTTGGGCGATAGCTTACAAATTCAAACCCGACCAAGCTATAACCCAACTGGAAAATGTAACCTTCCAAGTAGGTCGGACTGGTGTAATAACCCCTGTTGGGGAACTAAAACCTGTTCAACTGGGGGGCGTGGTAGTTTCAAGGGTTTCCCTCTTCAACGAGGACTTTATTAAGGAAAAGGATTTAAGGATAGGCGACTGGGTTGTAGTAATAAGGGCGGGAGGAGTTATTCCCTACATAGACAGGGTTTTAAAAGAGCGTAGAACAGGGCAAGAAAAACCTATCGAATTTCCAAAAAATTGCCCCTCCTGCGGTTCGCCGCTGGTTAAGCTTCCCGGTGAGGTAGCTTGGCGTTGTATAAACATCGCCTGCCCCGCCCAAGTGGTTCAAAGGATTAAACACTGGGCTTCCCGCGAAGCTATGGACATCCGCGGTTTGGGGGAAATGACGGCAAAACAGCTTTATAACCACGGGTTGGTTAAAGATATCGGAGACCTCTATTACCTAAAGTTGGAAGATTTAATAAGGCTTCCCGGTTGGGGTATTAAGAAAGCTAAAAACCTCCTTGAGGAAATAGAAAAATCCAAAAACCGACCCCTCTATAGGGTTCTTTACGGTTTGGGAATCCGCTATGTGGGTTTAGTTAACGCCAAACGGATAGCCGAGCATATAAACAGCATTTGGGAACTCAAAGATATGCCCTTAGAAAGACTTATGTCCATAGAGGGGATAGGTTTTATAGTCGCCAAAAGTATTAAAGAATTCTTTTCCAACGAAAGGAACCTCGAAGTTCTAAAGAAACTGGAAAAGGCAGGAGTAAAACTTTCCAAAAGCCCCGAAGAGGAAGAAAAAAAATTGGATGTCCTCAAAGGGAAAACTTTTGTCTTTACAGGAACCTTAAAATGTTGCTCGCGGGAGGTTGCCGGCAAAATTGTTGAAGCTCTGGGAGGCAAATTTTCCAACAGCGTGACTTCTAAAACTACCTACCTTGTTGTGGGTCAAGACCCTGGTAAAACAAAACTCCAAAAGGCTCAAAAACTTAAAACTGTCCAAATTATTGACGAAGAACAATTCCTAAAGCTAATAGAGCCCTACGTAAACATAGACCTTTTAAGGAAGGGAGAACACATAACCCAATTCCAACCCGAGGAAATTTTAAAATTCCTCCAAAAGGAATCTAAAAAAGAAGCTTCTTCCGAAGGAAAGGATGATAAAAACCAAGCGGAGGGAAACCAAAACAAAACCCAACAAGAAAAGAAAAGTTCTACCACCCAAGGAAAAACACTTTTTGACCTATTGAAGGAGAAAACCGAAAATAAAACTCAAACCTCTGAAGGGAAAGAAAAAAAGAATAAATAACCAACTTTAGGTTTAATCTTCTTTTAAATCCTTTCTTTGGTATTTACGTTTTCTAATTTCGGCCAAAGTAGGGCCGATTTTAACCAATCCCAGTTCGGTAATTTCCATAAGGTGTAGTTTAGTATCGTGGCCGCAAAGACGACAGCCGTCTATGCGGAAAAATCTAACCAAATCACCTATTTCGGCACCGTAAAGCCGGGCCTGATAGGGATTTATAACCAGCTCTTTGGCTACCACGAAAGTGCAATCCACTATATGGCTTACCGCATAACCACCCGCCGCTTCGGCCGACAACTCTTCATGACCACTCCGCTTTTGGGAAACAAAAATAGCCGTTTGATACCATTTTTTCATAAAGTTGAAGAACTGCCTAACAATTTGCCGAGCTAACATTTCCTTAGCCTCAAAAAGGCCGGTAATGGAGTCGATAATTGTAAATTTGGGTTTGTAAGTGCGGTAAACGTAAGCGAGAGTTTCAAACATGTCGGGAAGGTTATTTCTAAGTTTGTGGTTGGAAGAGGCGTCTATAAGAATTATGTTGTTTTCAAACTCTTCAAACTTTAACCCCATGGCGGTGGCTCTTTCCTTTAGACCTATAGCAACAAAGGGAGCGGGGCTTTCCACAGTAACAAAAACCACCTTTTCCCCGCGGGAGGCCTGTTTAACCGTAAATTGCTCCGCCATTAGGGATTTACCCGTATCGGAAACCCCGGTTAGGTTTATAACCGAATAGCGGGGGATACCTCCGAGGGATTTTTTTATAACCTTTCCCGTTTTAGGGTCTATTTCAGCCTTATAGAAAAGCTCGTCCAGGCCCTCTATTCCGGTGGGCACTCCTTCTATTTTGGGGGCTTTTTCTATAGCTTCCTTACCGAGCCAAATAGCCTCTTTTACCACTTGAGGTTTGTGATATTCTTCCTCGGGAGGGAAGAATTTTTTATCTACCATATCTATTAAAATAAGCACTCAATTTTTTTCTTCTTTCCTCTCAAGGTTAATTTATACTTAAAAACCCTTTTCAAGGAGAAATGACAAAAATGATAGTAAAGGAAAGGGTTGTTATTTTTATTGACGGTTCTAACATTTTTCACGCAATTAGGGCTTTGAATATAAAAATTGATTACCGCAAATTGGTCAATTTCCTATCCAGAGATAAATACCTTATAAGGGCTTATTACTACTCTTCCATGCCGAGGGTGGAAGATGTAGAGAAAGAGACCCCCGAATGGGACAGTTTAATGCGTCAAAGGAAGTTCATAAACGAACTGAAAAATATGGGCATAAAACCGAGAATGGCCAACCTAAGAAAATTGGCCACCGGCGAATGGTTGGAAAAGGAAGTTGACATAATGCTGGCCACCGACATGTTGGCCATGGCCTTTAGAGATGCCTACGATACCGCAATATTGGTAAGCGGGGATAGCGATTTTTGTTATACGGTGGAAACAATACAAGATTTGGGCAAAAGGGTTATAAATGCCACCTTCAAGAAGAACAGCTCTCCCCTTTTGAGGGCGGTTGCCGACGAGGTTATTATTCTCGACGACCACATTCAGGAATTTGTAATGGAAAAACCCAAACCTAAGGAGGAACCTCAACAACCTCCCCAACCTAAAGAGGAGATTAAAAAAGAAGAACCCAAAAAGAAAGGTTTCTGGGAAAAACTTAAAGAGTTATTTACTAAAACCAACGCTTTGTTTGTTTAATTCTTTCTTTCTCTTCCTAAGGAACACTGAAGGCTTAATCTTATTCCTTCCCACTTAGGGTTTACCTACAAAAATAGAACAATAGAAGGCGGGGTAAAAATTAAAAAGGCCCTTAAAGGGTAAGTGTTAAAAGCTTCCTTCCTAAAGAGGAAAGAAAAGGAAATTAACCTTCGGAAGGAGAAGTTTCCAACTGTTGAGATTTTGGTTCTACAGGTTCAACTTCTACTTTGCTGTAGATATCCTCTCCGGTTCCTACGGGCACGAGGTTACCGATAATAACGTTTTCTTTCAATCCTTTTAGCTCGTCCACTTTCCCTTCACAGGCCGCGTCGGTCAACACTTTAGTTGTTTCTTGGAAAGATGCGGCGGCTATCCAGGATTTGGTATGTAAGGCCGCTTTGGTAATACCTACGAGAACGGGCTCCGCTTTGGGGAGTTTTCCGCCTACTTCTTTGAGGCGTTTAATTTCTTCTTCAAAGTCTTCTTTATCCACAATTTCCCTAACAATAAAGCGGGAGTCTCCGGGGTCGGTAATTCTGACCTTTCTCAACATTTGACGAACAATTATTTCGAAGTGTTTGTCGTGGATATCCACACCCTGTAGACGGTAAACCATTTGAACTTCCTTAATTAGGAATTTTTGGAGTTCTTCCACACCTTTGATTCTTAAAATTTCGTGAGGGTTGGGTGTTCCGTCGGTTAGAGGGTCTCCGGCCGCCACCTTATCACCATCTTTCACAAGGAGGAATTTACCCTTAGGAACGAAATATTCCCTTTCTAAACCGGTGTCTCTATTGTAAACAATCACTTTGTAACCTTTGGAGGTCATTTGAACACGACCTTCGATTTTGGCTTTAGCCTGGTCGGTGATGGGTGTTCCCGGTTTAACCCACTGGCCGGCTTTAACGAGTATCAACTCGTCTTTGGAAACTTTGTAACTCCAGGTTTGTTTTGTGAAGGGGTTAAAGATTATTATTTCATCGGCGTCTTCGTAAATCTTAACCTCACCGTCAATTTCGGAAAGGATTGCGGGGTTTTTCGGAGGACGGGCTTCGAATAGTTCTTCCACTTTGGGTAGACCACCAACGATATCCTTAACTTTGGCGGTTTCTTTGGGCATTCTTGCGAGAATATCTCCGGGGTGAACCTCTATTTCCACTTTAGGCTCGAAATATTGGTGTTGAATTTCGGTGCCTTCGGCTTCCGAGCAGGTGGGGCAAGTTCTCCAAACCAGTTTTAGTTTATCGCGAGGAATCATAAGGGTGGCGTTAACAGGTAGGTCGTAGACATATTCTTTACCGTCCTCACCCCTAATGGTAATTCTGGGGGTGTGAAGCATTGCATCTTTAGGTTTCATAAAGCTGATAACCAAGGAGATTTTTCCTGTGATGGGGTCTCTTTCCTCTTTAACCGTTACGTCTTTGATTATGTCGGTTAGTTCGAGTTTTCCTTTTACTTCGGCGATGATGAATTCGGCGAAGGGGTTCCACTCGGCTACTTTTGTGCCTTTTTTAACCTCTTGACCTTCATCCACAAGCAGGTAAGCACCGTGGGGAACGGGGTGCCTTTCGAGAATTTTGCCTTCTTTATCCACTACATAAACTTGGCCTTGTTTGGAAGTTACTATTTTTCTGCCCTGCCTGTCAACAACATAGGTGATGTTGTGATATTTGAGAATTCCATCATGCTCTACATGGAGTTCGCTCTTTCTTCTTTCCGCGGTAGCCGCACCACCGATGTGGAAGGTTCTCATGGTTAGCTGGGTTCCCGGCTCACCGATAGATTGGGCGGCTATTATTCCGACTGCTTCGCCTACGGCGACCAGTTTTCTGTTAGATAAGTCCATTCCGTAGCATTTGGCACAGACACCACCTTTTGCTTCGCAAGTTAGAACACTTCTAACTTTTACTTTTTCTATACCCGCCTTTTGGATTTTCTCCGCTTTTTCGTCGTCTATCATTTCACCGGCTTTAACAATCACTTCGCCGGTAATGGGGTCTTTAACATCTTCGGCGGCTATTCGGCCAAATACGCGGTCGGCGATACCTACTTTTACCTCTCCTCCTTCAACTATAGGTTCAACAGTGATACCTTTAATTGTTCCGCAATCTTCCTCTACTACTCTTACCTCTTGGGCTGCGTCTACCAACCTACGGGTTAGATAACCGGCTTGGGCTGTTTTTAGGGCGGTGTCTGCCAATCCCTTACGGGCACCGTAGGTAGAAATGAAATATTCCAATACGCTCAACCCTTCTTTAAACGAAGAAATAATCGGCGTTTCAATAAATTCACCGGAGTGCTTAGCCATAAGACCACGTGTTCCGGCCAGCTGACGCACCTGGTCTTTATTACCCCTAGCTCCGGATATCGCCATCATATAAATGGAGTTGAAGGTTCCGGGGAACTTCTTGCCGTTATAAACTATTTCCGTCTGTTCGATTTCTTTGAACATTTCTTGGGTGATTTCTTCGGTAGCACGCGACCATATATCGATAATGCGGTTATAACGCTCCTTGTTGGTAATAATTCCTTTTCGATATTGTTCCCAAACTTTTTGGGTTTCGGTTAGGGCTCTTTCGACAATCTCTTTCTTCTTCTTGGGAACCCTTATATCGTCCATTCCGATAGATACGGCCGCCTTTGTGGATAGGTTGAATCCCAATTCTTTAACACGGTCGAGAAAGTTTACGGTTTCTTCGTTGCCTACCACTTTGTAGACGTCATATATGAGTTTCGCCAGGGATTTTTTATTTAGAACTTTGTTAACAAAACCGCGTTCTTTTCTATATTTTTCGGGTAAAATTTCGTTGAACAAAATTCTTCCTACGGAAGTTTCAATAACCTTTCCGTCGAAGCGAACTTTTATTTTTGCGTGGATATCTACTTTACCGAGTTCCCAGGCTTTGATAGCTTCTTCAGGTGTGGCAAAGAGTTTTCCTTCTCCTTCGCGACCTTCGATTATTTGGGTTATGTAGTTAACCCCCAGAATCATATCCTGGGAGGGCATTGTTAGAGGTTTTCCGTGGGCGGGCGATAGCACTTGTTGGGTGGAGAGCATCAATATGTAGGATTCCAGTTGAGGCTCTATTCCCAATGGAACGTGGACGGCCATTTGGTCGCCGTCGAAGTCTGCGTTAAAGGGCGGGCATACTAGTGGGTGCAATTTAATAGCCTTTCCGTCCACCAATACAGGTTCGAAAGCCTGTATAGAAGGCCTGTGTAGGGTGGGTGCACGGTTTAGCAACACAGGGTGTTGTTTTACAACCTCTTCCAAACATTCCCAAACTTCGGGGGTCTGTTCTTTAACCAACCTTTTGGCCTGTTTTATAGAAGTAGCATATCCTTTTTCTTCCAATCGGCGGTATAGGAAGGGTTTGAACAGCTCTAATGCCATTATTTTGGGTAGACCGCATTGGTGCATTTTTAGTTCGGGGCCTACCACAATCACCGAACGACCAGAATAGTCAACCCTTTTACCCAAGAGGTTTTGTCTGAATCTTCCCTGTTTACCTTTTAGGTAGTCGGCCAAGGATTTTAGGGGTCTTCTTTTGGAGGTTACAACTTTACCCCGTTTACCGTTGTCTATAAGGGCGTCAACCGATTCTTGGAGCATTCTTTTTTCGTTACGGATAATGATTTCGGGGGCGTCCAACTCTATTAGCCTTTTTAGACGGTTATTTCTATTGATAACCCTTCTATATAGGTCGTTAAGGTCGGAGGTTGCAAACCTTCCGCCCTCGAGAGGAACCAACGGCCTTAATTCGGGCGGAATTACGGGCAGTACTTCGAGTATCATCCACTCGGGTTTGTTGCCCGAATGGATGAAGCCCTCTATAAGCTGTAGCTTTCTAACGTAGTCTTTAATTTTGCTTTCGGGAAATGCTTTTATTACGGCCTGCCTTACTTCCTCTTTAAGTTTTTCGATTATGGGAATTTCGGGGTTCCTTTCGCGGTAATATTCATAAATTTTTTCTATGGCTTCCAAGCCTGTAACAAAATCTTCGCTCAGTTGTTCTTCGGCTATTTCGCCTGTTTTAACATTTATCCACTTTTGTGCGGTTATTATTTCGTCTAAAGTTTTGGGGTCGGAAGGTTCTATTCCGTAGCGTTGGAAGTAGGCGGCAATGGTTCTTATCATTCTTTCGTAGAATTTGGGGAATTTTTCGCGGGTTTCGGCGTTGAGGTCCTCCCAGCTTAGGGAGTAAGGCTCTATTAGTTTTTTCAGTTTTTCGGCAAAGGCTTCCAAATCTATCTTGGATAAAACTTCTTTTACTATTTCAGCACCTATACCGGATTCATATTTATCTTCAATTGAGAAGGCATATTCGTTTTGATAGGTATCTTCGTTAACAACGTGCAACTTAACCCATTTAGTTTCTCCAAGTTCATTTAAAGGAATAGTGTGTTCGTCCTTAGCAAATTCTTCGTTTTCTTCGTCGTCTTGGGGATATTCGATAACCAGATAGTTTTCGAAATAGATAACTTTTTCAGCGTCCCTGGTAGTTAGGTTTAGCAGAGATGCTATTTTTGAAGGAGAGGATTTTAGAAACCATATATGAGAAACAGGGGCCGCCAAATCTATATGACCAAAGCGTTCCCTTCTTACATAGCTTCTTGTAACTTCAACACCGCATTTATCGCAAACAGTTCCTTCAAATTTTTTTCCTTTATATTTACCACAGAGACATTCGTAATCTTTTATGGGACCAAATATTCTGGCACAAAATAGACCGTCCCTTTCGGGTTTTAATGTTCTATAGTTTAAGGTTTCAGGTTTTTTTACTTCCCCGTGCGACCAAGATAGAATTTCTTCGGGGGATGCAATCATTAATTTTATAGCATCAAAGGGTAAAATTCCCTTTTTACCCATTATGTAAAACCTCCCAAAAACTTTTAAATGTAGGTTAGAAAGGTAGAGAGAAAAGGGGATAGATTAGATAGGTTTTTTCTTGTTATCGTTTTCGTCCTCGCGGACTTTAACTTGGTCACAACCAACGGATTTTGCTTCGTCGTAATTGATACATCTTACATCTAAGGCTAATCCTTTTAGCTCTCTAACGAGAACTTTGAAGGATTCGGGCAATCCGGGAGTATAGACATATTTTCCGTTAACTATGGCTTCGTAAACTTTTGTCCTACCTTCAATGTCGTCGGATTTAACGGTTAACATTTCTTGCAAGGTATAGGCCGCCCCGTGAGCCTCCAATGCCCAAACTTCCATTTCACCCAGACGCTGACCACCGAATTGAGCTTTACCGCCCAGAGGCTGTTGGGTTACCAAGGAGTAAGGCCCCGTTGCCCTTGCGTGAATCTTATCGTCCACCATGTGAATTAGTTTGAGCATATGCATGTATCCGACGGTAACCTCCATATCGAAGGGTTCGCCGGTTCTTCCATCGTAAAGGGTTACCTTTCCGCTTTCGGGTAAGCCGGCCATTTTCAACAAGGTTTTAATTTCTGCTTCCTTGGCCCCTTCGAAAACGGGGGTGGCCATTGGTATGCCTTTTTTAGCGTATTCTTTAACAACTTGTTTAAAGCTGTCTTCGTCCAAGCTGTCCAACCATTCTTTTATTTCTTTTTGGAATTTTCCGTCTTTATCACCTACTGCAAATATATCCACTATTTGTTTTGTTATTTCCTCTCTGTTTAAACCCTGTTCGAGCATCTGGCCCAATTTTTCGCCCAGTTTTTTAGAGGCAAAACCAAGGTGGGTTTCCAATATTTGTCCAATGTTCATTCGGGAGGGAACACCCAAGGGGTTTAGAACTATATCGACGGGAGTTCCATCTTCGAGGAAAGGCATATCTTCCACGGGCAACACCACGGAAATAACACCTTTGTTTCCGTGACGACCGGCCATTTTATCGCCGACTTTTATTTTCCTTTTCTGGGCTATGTAAATTTTTACCAAAGTGTTTACGCCGGGTTTTAGTCCACCTTTCTGGAGTTGTTTTTTCTTCTCCTCATAAATTCGGTCCAGTATTTTTAGCTGTAACTTAAAGCGGTTTGTAATTTCTTCTACCTTTTTAAGGAGCTCTTTATCTTTAATAAACTTGGAAGGGTTTAAGCTTACCACCGATAGGATTTTTTCTATATTTTCTTCGGTTATTTTTTCTCCCTTGGGAAGTATTGTCTGATTTAGAACCTTAACATCCTCGTCGAGGGTATGTCCTATTAACAACTCTTTTAGGACTATGTTTCTTCCTTCCAATAGGAGTTTTTTCTTTTCTTCGTATTCCTTTTGGAGTTTTTCCTCTTCTTCCCTAATAACTTCTTCGGCCAAGGGGTCTTTTCTATTTTTGTCCTTCCTTACAAATACCTTTACATCTATAACGGTTCCTTCCAAACCGGGAGGACATCTTAGGGAAGCATCTTCTACATCGCGGGTTTTTTCTCCGAATACCGCTTGGAGTAGTTTTTCTTCGGGCGTTGTTTGACTTTCTTCTTTGGGTCTAACCTTTCCAACCAAAATGTCGCCGGGTTTTACGTAGGTTCCTATTCTGACTATTCCGTGTTCGTCGAGGTTGGCCAGCATTTTTTCGGGAACGCCGGGAATGTTTCTTGTGATTATTTCTTCGCCTTGTTTGGTTTCTCTCGCTTCGGCTTCCAGTTCTTCTATATGAATGGAGGTAAATACGTCTTCTTTTACCAATCTTTCGGAAATTACTATTGCGTCCTCAAAGTTGTAACCTCTCCAGGGCATGAAGGCCACAAGGACATCTTTACCGAGGGCCAATTCTCCTTTCTCGGTAGAGTAACCGTCGGCTATAACCTCACCTTTTTCCACTTTTTGGCCGGGTCTTACTAAGGGTTTTTGGTTTAGGCAGGTATCTTGGTTTGTTCTATTGAATTTTTTAAGCTCGTATATATCGATTCCTAAGTCGTTGGGGTCGTTGAAGTTTATTTCGTCCCTATTTACGCGGATTATTATTCGGTCGGATGTAGCTTCTTCGACCACCCCTCCCCTTTTAGCTACAACTACAGCGTGGGAATCGCGGGCTATAACCTTTTCCATTCCTGTTCCGATTAAGGGGGAGGAGGTTTTTA
This sequence comes from Aquificota bacterium, assembly GCA_013153315.1. Lineage (GTDB taxonomy): Bacteria > Aquificota > Aquificia > Aquificales > QOAS01 > QOAS01. Next base: position 11,063 of record JAADES010000041.1, on the reverse strand, counting down.
TTAGAGGTACCGCCTGACGTTGCATGTTGGAACCCATCAATGCCCTGTTTGCGTCGTCGTGTTCCAAGAATGGGATTAGCGACGAGGATGGCGATATTACCTGTTTGGGGGATAAGTCCATGTAGTCAATTTGTTTGGGGTTGGTTACCAGGTGAATATCGCTTTTCCATCTTACCAAAATCCTGTCGGATACGATATTGCCCTCTTTGTCGGTGGGAGAATATTGGGCTATGAATTTATCTTCTTCTTCGTAGGCAGCTAACCATTCGACCTTGTCGGTAACTTTACCGTCTACAACCTTTCTGTAGGGTGTTATTAGGAATCCGTATTCGTTTAGTTGGGCAAACACTGTGGGCGATGTAACCAATCCTATGTTTTGTCCTTCGGGGGTTTCTATGGGACAAATTCTTCCGTAGTGGGAGGGGTGAACGTCCCTTATTTCAAATTTTGCACTTTCTCTGGTCAATCCTCCGGGGCCCAAGGCCGACATTCTTCTTTTGTGGGTTAAACCGGTTAGCGGATTTGTGTGGTCTAAGTATTGGGATAGCTGTCCGGTTTTAAGGAAGTCCATTATTGCGGTGGTTATATGTCTGGGATTTATTAGGTCTTGGGGTTTGAGTTCGGGGTTTTCCGGGTTCACAATGGTGGATTTATCTCTGAAAACTCTTTCCATTCGGGCGACGCCCATTCTTGCTTGGGCTTCGAGCAGTTCGCCCACAGGTCTGACCCTACGGTTACCTAAGTGGGCCACGCTGTCGGCCTTGTCCCTTTCGAATCTTAGGTCGATAAGTTTTTTGACTATTGCTACAAGGTCATACCACTGTAAAAATCTGGCCTCTTCCTCGGTGTAGTCTTTTACAGGTATTACTTTTATTCCGGCCTCGAAAAGTTCTTGGGCCAACTCTTTGGTTAGGCGGGTGCCTGCCTCATATTTTTTGCCGTTTATTTCTATATCTTCGGCCAATGCTAAAGGAGGTATTTTGTCAAGCAGCTCGATATCTTCGGGTCTAATTTCTTTAGGAAGTTTGTGGGCTCTTGCGTTCAGTTTTACCCTTCCCACATGGGATAGGTCATAGCGGTGTAGGTCTTGGAAGTAAGCACGATAGTAGTTTCTTGCCCTTTCGGCGAGATTTTCGAATGTAAGTGTTATAGGCTCTAGAGGTCTTAACTTCTTATAGATTTCAATTTTGGCATAATCGGCAAAGCTAAATCTTGCGGGAACTCTCACGGGAGAAGCGTTTTCGGGAGCTTTTACATGGGTTTCCTTTATAAGGGTTTCTAAAGGTATTTTTCCCCAGGGGGATTTTGTTGCCTCTTGGTTAGATACCGCAGTTAGGAATACTATGTTGTATCTATCATCGGATAGTAATCTTTTTAATTTTCCTATGTTGTCTATATATCTTTCTTCTATAAATTCTTCCTCTGTTTGGGTATCCTGAACAAAGGCTTTATACCTTAGTAGGGCAAAAAGGTTGTAACCTTCCAAATCTTCGAGGGTTAATTCTTCCCCTGTTTCGGTGTCTATAAATGCACCGTCTTGGAAAATTAATTTCTTGGTTCCGGGATAGAACTGTTTTAGTATGTCGTAGGCGGTTTCTAAGCCCCACGCACGGAAAACGGTAGAACCACCTATTTTTTTCTTGTTCAAGCGGGCGTAAAACTCGTCCGATGTGGAGGTTAGCTCAAACTCTACCCTAACACCTTTATCGCTAACTACGGAGCCTTTATATATTTTTCTTGCAATAGGCCCCTCTTTGGCCCTATCCTCTTTTATTTCGTAGAATAGTCCGGGAGACCTGATTAGCTGGTTAACGATAATCCTTTCGGTTCCGTTGGTTATAAAGGTAGCCTCATCGGTCATTAAGGGAACTTCACCGAAGTAAACTTTTTTGGGCGGTCTATACCACCAAAGTTCTCCGTTCTCTTTTTTTACAACAACACCTTTGCCGCCTATTTTTTCTAGTTTGGTTTTTCCTTCTTCTACTATGGGCAAACCTAATTCTTGGGCTCTATCTTCCTCTATGCGGGTGGCCACTTGCAATAGCACCCTTAGAGGGGCCGAGTAGGTTAAACCTTTTTCTTTACAATCGGAGGGAGTATAGGGTTTTTTCCAAACGAGGGGTATTTTTTTACCTTCTTTTTTCAAACAGTGGGGGCAATATTCTTCAGGGCCTCCTAATTCGGTTTCTCCGGGTTTATATCCGCAAATGGGACATTCCCAATCTCCTATTTCATAGCCGAGATATCTTAACTCTATTCTGTTGTTTGCATCTTTTAAGGGAAAAGTAACCCTAAAGAGGTTTTCCAATCCTACTTGTTTCCTTTTTTTGGGATTTATGTGAGCTTGAAGAAATCTTCCGTAGGAATCTTTAGGTATTTTCAACAGATAAGGGATAGGTACGGGGGTTTCCTTCTGACCAAAATATTTTCTGGGCAAAGCCTGGTTAGGTTTATATTGTTTTTTTGTCTCCTTGGTTTCGGTGGTCATATTGTTATTACCCCTCATGGCTGTTTTTAAATGTTAAAGTTCTTCCACAGGTAGGAAGAGAGCAAACTTATAATTATAAAATTTTTAGGTTTAAAAAACAATGGCCCTATTGGGAAAATGTTTATTTTAAACCAACAAAAGGAAAAAATACAAGAATGGACTTATTTGGGTAGGGAGTAGCTTTTTATTAAAGCCAATGTAAGGAGCTCCCAACCGTTAACCAAAACAAACAGCATTAGTTTCAAAGGTAAAGAAATAACCGTCGGTGGTAGCATGAAAACACCTAGCCCTATGAGAATTGTTGCCACCACTATATCTATAACCAAGAAGGGCAGGTATAAAAGAAAAACTATTTCGAAAGCGGTTTTAATCTCGCTTACCAAAAAGGCCGGGGCGAGAACATACATAGGAATTTTATCGGGAGTTCTTTCCTCGGGGGGAATTTTAGCCAAATCCATAAAGACTTTAAGGGTGCTCTTTTGTGTATTTATCAGCATAAATTCTTTTATGGGTTGCTCTACCCTTTGTAAAAATTGGGTATCGGAAATTTCATTTTTTATATAGGGCACAAAAGCATCGGTATAAATTTTTTGAAAAATTGGAAACATAATGTAGAAGGTGAGAAATAAAGCCAGAGAAATAATTACCTGATTGGGTGGTATTGTTGGAGTTCCTATAGCTTGCCGTATAAGGGCCAAAACAATAACAATCCGAACAAAGGAGGTAAACATTATTAATAGCGAAGGGGCCAAAGAGAGCAAAGTTAAAAGCAAAAGAAGTTTTAAGGGTGTAGATAAACTAACCCCTTGGGTGGATAAATTAATCGTTAAATCTGCCGCCATCGGAGGAATCCTCTAAGGTTTTTATAACTTTAAAACCTTGCCCGCGGGTATAACTCCAAATTTCTATCCACCTACGGTTTTTAGTTTCGATTTCCAAAATAAGGAGATAACTTTCCCCCATAAAAGGGACAACCTTTAAAACTTTAACCCTTCCTAAGGGATGGGAAATAAGTTCTCCCTGCGAGAGGAATAAAACATTTCCCCACTTCTTTTTTAAATACCAAAGAAAGGAACCCAAAAAGGTTAAAACAACGATTAAGCCACCGTAAAGGTAGAAAAAAAAGGAATTTTCCATAAGTAGGAATTACATAGTTTGAACTATGAAGGTTGTGAAGTAAACGGCCATAACTCCGCCGTCGGGAAGTATAGCATTTATCCTTTTTAGGATTTCAATTTTTAATCTTTCTCTACCTTCGGGGGTTCTTATGTCTCTGTAATATTTGCTGCTTATCAGGTCTATAATAGCATCCTTTATGGCGGGTAAAAATTGCTGAACCTGCTGTTGGACTTTTTGGTTTAGCACCGAGATAACAATAGAAACTTTTAAATACCGTTGAACATCTTTGTCGGCCAAGTTAACTATAAAGGTGCCCAAATCGATGTAAATTCCGGGCTTTTCCAATTTTTTCAAATCTACGGGCGGTTTGGGCGGTTTTTGATTTTCTACCACAGTTTGAGGAACGGGTTGGGTTTGGACGGGGGTTGTTGTTTGTTTGGGAGTGGTGGCCCCTTGAGGCTGTTTGGGTGTCTGCGTGGCATTAACGCTGATTGCCTGCTGTTTTTCTTTCTTTTGTTGGTAATAGGTGTAGGCGTAATAACCGACGGCCGTTCCCAAGGACATTAAAAGTAAAAGCAAGAAAACTAAGAGAATTCTTTTCCCACTTCCCGAATTTGTTTCCTTTAGCTCCTCTTCGGGCGGCAATCTGTTAGGTTGGCGTTCCTCTGCCATTTTAAAACCTCTCTATTGTTTAAGTCCTAAAGTAGTATCCAATATAGTTTGTGCACTTTGAATAACTTTAGCATTTGCCTGATAGGCCTTTTCGGCATTTATCATATTGATAAGTTCGGTAGCTATATCTACATTTGACATTTCCAGAGTGCCGCTTCTTACTGTTGACATAACTCCTGCATCGGCGAGTAAAGGGTTAGTGTTTGGTGGAGCTTTAAATAAGTTTGCACTGTCGCGTTGTAAACTTTGTAAATCTTGAAAGTAAGCTAATTCCAATCTATAAAGGTCTCTTGATTGTCCATTGCTATACATAGCTGTAACAGTTCCATCCGAACCTATAGATAGATTTACAAAGTTCCCCGCTGTATAGCCATCTTGCTGAAAGGCTAAAGAAGTGTCTAAGGGGTATTGGGTGAGACCATTTAAATTTACATCTTGTAATTGTAAGTAGTCTTGCAAATTACCCGGTAAGTTGAGGTTGGAATAATTCACCTCTATATTTGTATCCCCTGTTATTAATCCATTTTGGTCGAAACGAATAAGAGCGTATTGATAACCATTTTCCGTGTCGGTAGTTCCATCCCAATGTTTGGGGATGATATTATTTTGAGTGTCTACAATATCGTACCAATTCCCATCGGAACCTTTCAGCATAATAAAGGTTTCCCAAAAGTTAGATACTTCCGCTACCGTAACAGTAGTGTATTGGGATAGCTGGGTAGTAGAAGTTCCCAACTCGTAATAAGTTCCATTTATGTCGGCTAAAACGTGCATTTGATTGTTGTCATCCAAATACCAGTATATATCCGCCACGGTATCGTTACCGGCACTATCTAGAACATGCACTTGGGAAGCGACCAATATTAAGTTGTCTGTATTTGTTACCGTAACGGTAGTATTTTGGGCTTGGGCTTCGTAATAAGTTCCATTATCGTTGTAAGAAAAATATTTTGTTCCGTTCTCGTCTAAAATATAGGAATAATAAGTGTTACCGGTGTTAGGGTCATATATTTTCGGATTCAATTTCTTGAAGAATATTCCCAAATCATGGCTTTGGCTGGAGGTATCGTAAATTTGCACAGTATAGGTTGAATTAAAGGTAGTTGCATCGGAGGGATTAAAATCTACAGCAGGAACATCACCTGAGGGATTTAGATTTGAACCATCGGAAGTGTAAACATGGGTTGTGGCTCGGGGGGGCATGGTGTAAGGAATTTGAATATCTTCTATGGCTCCTGTTTCCAAATTTCTACCTTCGACCCTAAGACCGCTATCGTGGGTTAAGTACATAACTTGTTGGCCATTAGTGCCCAATCCCGAAGTGATTTTAAATTGTCCGTCACGGGAATAATAGTAGCTATTTAACTCCGGATTTCTCAAAACAAAAAAACCATCTCCTTCAATCGCCACATCGGTATTTATTCCCGTTTCTTGAAAAGGCCCTTGGGTGTATATTGTGTAGGTGGAACCAATTCTTACACCGCCACCATATACGGTATGGGAAACGCTATTATCATAGGCGTTATAACGCATAATATCGCTTAAAACCAAGTCTTGAAAGATAGGTCTTGTTCTTTTATATCCTACAGTGTTAGCATTTGCGATATTATCGGAAGTAATATTTAGCCATTCGTTATTGGCTTTTAAGCCAGTTACGGCAATCCAAAAGGAACTAAGCATTCATAAACCTCCCCAAAGGGTTTATTTTTAATCATAAAAATATCCCGCGGGGGAAAAACTTATGCACTCCTTCCAATGGAACAAAAAGTTTTGGTTTCTTACAAGGTTAAAGAATTCTTATATCCATTCTTAGAATGTCCAAAAAACTTTCCATAAAAAGTTTTCTCTTTATTTTTATTTCCGATAGGGTGGCTACGGTATTTTTTAATACTTCTTGAGTAACTTCAAAAATTTTTTCCGCTTTTGGAAAATTGTAGTGAATATAAACCGTTCCGTGGATTAACATATTTCCATCTTTAAAAGTTCTGCTTGCCGAAGCTACCAACTTTCGGTTTTTAAAAACAACTTCCCCAAAGGTGGGAAACAATGAACATAGTTGAACTCTACGGTATAGACCTTTTTTATTCCTTGAAAAAGTTACTTCTTTTACGCCCAACCTTTTAAAGGTCTTTATAAAAGCTAGCGAAACAAACTTGTAGAGTTGAAAATGGTTTTTAAATATTCCCGGCGGGAGGGTTAAACAGTAAGAAATATCCCACCCGTGGATTAATGCACCTCCGCCCGTAGGTCTTATCACGGTTTCTATATTCTTTCTTTGGTATTTATCTAAAAGACCTTTTTGGGAATATCCTAAAGAAACCGAAAGAGTTTTCCAACCGTAGAACCTAAAAAAGGCTTGATTGGTTTTTAAAGATTTTTCCGCCAAAAGGGTATCTATTTCCATATTCCGTTTTGGGGAATTGTAGGAAAAAGGAAGAACCACCAAAGGGAGAGGCATTAAAAATTATTCTTCCCATATGGCCAAAGCTTTATCCACATCTTGGGCTATATTTAGGTCAAACAACGCTATGGTGGGAAGCAACCAGGAGAACCAATAGCGGGGTATGCCGTCCTTGTTTTCACCGAAATAGGCAAAGGCCAACCTTCCGAAACCCGCTTCCTTTTCTATATCTTTGGCTTCCCTTAGAAATCTCCTTGCTATGGGGGGGAGTTCTTCAAAGGGGTAGGGTTTTCCTTGTTCTCCTTTGTGTTTAACCAACTCGGAGGCTGTTCCGACATTTCTTAAAGCCTCTATTACTTGGTTTAGCTTGTGTTTTTTTAAGAAGGCTATAAGCAACTCCGCCGCAGGCAAACGGATTATTTCAATGTTTTTATTACCTTCTCTAAGCTCACCTATTAAGTAGGCAGTTCCATTTATCATTTCGATGTGGGCATAAATTTTTTTGTTTTTGGGAAGTTCTTTAAGAATTTCCACCACCTTATATTCTTCTCCTTCGTGGGTAAAGGTTTCTCCGACCTTTCTAGAACCGCTGGCCACGGTGAAATAGGTTTCTTGTCCTCCTTTGGTTCCGAAAATTAAATCAAGACCCCACTTTTTGAGGGATTTTATCTTAAATTCCCTTTCCTTCTCCGGTTGTCCCAAGGTTTCAAACACCAAGGTTCCTAAAATCATTTGTTCCTTTATCTGCCAAAACTTCATGACTTTATAATATTATACTCAAGTTTATTAAATAGCTATTCATAAACAGAAAAATAGAATTTTTTTTGCCAATCGGGGGACATATTTCTAAATTCCAAAAATGGGAGGCTTGCCGATGGTGGTAGAAATTCAACCTCTGGAAAAGGATTTAGAACATCTCGTTACAAGGGTTTTTCTAAAAGCTATAGACATAATTGGTGGATTGCAAAAATTAGCCGAATATAGGACTTTAACATGGTTACCTTCCCTTGCAAGGGCGGCTTTTGTTATAGTCCTAAGGGAGGAATATTTAAAAACAGAAGACGAAATAGCGGAATTTTTAGGAATTTCCAAAAACACCGTAAGACAAATCCTTAGAGCCGACCCCCAAATGGCTCTTTACAAAATCCAGCATATGGAAGAATTAACGCCCGAAGAAAGGAAACAACTCAAAGTTCACACCGCCGGGGGTATAGCAAAAATAGCTTATAAACTTATTAAGGAAGGGGAAGAACCGAAAATTTTCGAATACTACTGCACCCTTACCACCGAAGCGTTGGAGGTTCCTTGGGCTTATCTCTTGCTAAAGAGAATTAAGGGAACCCACTTCCCCATAAAGTCGCCCGAAGAGTTGATAGAAAAGGTTAAAGGTATCGTAATCAAAGGAATACCTGCCGAAGAAGTTGTTAAAAATCTCGACTACCCTATTAAAAACCCGGCCGAGTTGCTTCACAAAATTAAGCTTTACCTTAAAATGAAAGGTGTTGAATAATTTTGCCTTTTTAAGGTTATTTCCTTTATTTTCCAAAAGGGGTAAATTCTTCCTTTATGGATTTCCTTTTTAAGAGTATAGACTTTGAGAAGTCCTATTTAGATTTTTTAAAAGTTAAAAACCACACTATCCTAAGCAACCTAGCCAACGCCGAAACACCATTTTATAAGCGATTGAAGGCGGAGTTAATAAAAAACGAAGATGAAATTCCTTTAAAAACCACAAACCCAAAACATATTAGCAACATTCCTCAAAATTCCTTTGCTTACAAAATAGTCCAAGATAAAAGCGGTTTGGTCGGTGCCGACGGTAATAATGTTTCGGTGGAAAAGGAAATGGTTGAATTAGAAAAGGTAGCCCTAAAGTATGAAGCAATTCTCAAATTTATGCAGGGCAATTTCCAAAGTTTAGACTTGGTAATCAAAGGATTGGGAGGTTAAGGTTATGGATTTTAAAGCTTTGGATGTAATAGAAAGCGGACTTTACGCCGAGAGAATAAGGTTAAACACAATAACAACCAATATAGCCAATATTGAATCTTACCAGCCTAATGGCCAACCCTTTAAGGAATTGGTGCCCGTTTTTAAAGCGAAAATAACCGGAGAGACCTTTAAAGATGGAACCGCCCCTGTTGAGGTTGTAGCTATAAAACAGATAGATTTACCCACCCAAAAGGTTTATGACCCCGAAAACCCCATGGCGGATAAAGAAGGTTATGTTGAAAAGCCTAACATTTCTTTAGTAAAAGAAATGGCCGATTTAATAACCGCCACCCGAACCTACGAGGCTAATCTCAATGCTCTAACCTTGAATAGGGATTTAATGCTTAAAACAATAGAAATGTGGGGTTAAATCGGAAAATTAAAGGCTAATCTTTAATTAAATGCCCCACGGCAAACTAAAGGCTGTAAAAGAAAAAATTTCCAAAGAAGGTTTGGACGGTTTTCTATTTTCTTCCCAACCCTCGGTTTTTTATCTTTCCGGCTTTAAATCCACCCACGCATATGTTTTATTGACAAACCAACATAAGGTTTTAATAACCGACGGAAGATACCTTTTAAAGGCCAAAAATTTACTCCAGCCCCAAGGTTGGGAAATCTTAGAAGTAAAAGCCCCTTTAATGGAAAACCTTTCAAAAATCCTTAAAGAGTTTGGAATTAAAAAAGTAGGCGTTGAAGGAGACAGGTTAATACTTTCCTTCTACGAGAAATTAAAAAAAGCCCTTTCGAAGGAAAATATTACACCCGTTCCCTACGAAGGTTTTTTGGACGAGTTCAAAATGGTAAAAACCCCCGAAGAAATAAAAAGAATAGAAACCGCAGTAGGTATAACGGATAAAGCTTTCCAAAATTTGGTGGATTATTTAAAAGGAAACAAAGGGCGGATAAAAAATTTAACCGAGCACAATTTAAGGACTTTTTTAATCTATCAATACCTCCAAATGGAAGCCGAAGGGGAAAGTTTTCCTTCCATAGTGGCCACGGGAGAAAATTCAGCAATCCCCCACCATGAAACAAGTAAAGAACCTATAAAGGAAAATGCTCCTTTACTAATAGACACAGGTTGTATTTGGGAGGGATACTGTTCGGACTTCACAAGAACCTTATTTATAGGAAAACCCGACAAGGAACTTCTGAAAATTTACGACATAGTCTTGCAAGCCCATCTAAGGGCGGTGGAGGCGGTTAAACCGGGAAGGCCTATAAAGGAAGTGGATTTGGCGGCAAGGGAATATATTGAAAAATCGGGTTATGGGCAATATTTCAACCATTCGACCGGCCACGGTGTAGGGATAGAAATTCATGAACCTCCAAGGGTCTATAAAAACGAGGACACCCCAATGAAGGAAAATATGGTTTTTACAATTGAGCCGGGAATTTATCTTCCAAACAAAGGCGGGGTTAGGTTGGAAAATATTGTCGTAGTTACAAAACAGGGGGCTAAAATTTTACAAAAAACTCCCCTTGATTTGGAAATTCTTTAAGAAAATTCATTATAATTTAGGAACAACAGGCCGGAGGGGTGGCCGAGCGGACGAAGGCGGGGGATTTGAAATCCCTTGGCGGGTGCACGCCCGCCCGTGGGTTCGAATCCCACCCCCTCCGCCTGTGTTGTTGTATTTTTGTATTTTCCACACATCGCTTGTATTTTCCACACATCGCTTTTAAAATTGACACTCCCTAACCTTTGTATCCCAAGGCTTTCAGGAATTTGTGGAAAATTTAACTTGACAATTCAAGATTTTTCCACACATCTTTTGAAAATTGACATTCGATAATCCGCTTGTATCAAGTATTAGCGAAGGACAGCTTTTAATTATTAAATGCAAATTTGCCGCATTTTTGACATTTAACGGATTATTTGACATTTATAGGGAGTTAATGTCAAGTTTTAAACCAACAAAAGGTTAATCATCGAATAACAACCCCTTATTTGGTTTACACGTTCCCAATGTTCCTCTTTAAGGAGGTCTAATAAACCTTTCCGCTCAAGGTGGGGTAGTGGGTCGTATTTGTAAAGCTCTGCATCTGCGAGGATAAATTCCAATAGTTCCTTCTTAGGGTCGAGTTGCTTAAATTCCTCCTCTTTTTGGGGTGAGGGGTTGTGGGGTGGTGCATTTGATACCCGGGTATTATTTGCAACACCCTGGGGAGGGGTGTTGTTGGGTGTAAAATTTAATACCCGGGTATCAGATTTTACACTTTTAAGCCAATTATGTATTGTCATATGCGATACTTTCTCCCCAAATTCCTCCTCGAGGACTTTAGCAATCTGACGGGTTGATAGGCCTGCTTGTTTTAGCTCTAACGCTCGGGTTTTCATTTTTTCGCGGAGGTCTTCTATGTAGCCTGCTTGAGCTAAGACTTTGCGGA
>JAADES010000048.1 GCA_013153315.1 Aquificota bacterium | reverse complement strand
AAAGGGTATAGGGGAAATCTAAAATATTTAAAAGGGTCTCTAATACTACAGACTAACAGTTTCATTTATATCCAGCCTCAAGATAATAAGGCTCAAATTATAGCAATACCTATAAATAACATACTCCGAATGGAATTTGAAAAAGAAGAACAAAAGAAAACTAAATAAGGATATGTTCTAAATAACAATCCAAAATTTGGTTAGCAACCTTTTTTATATCCCCCTTTGGTTGGGGAGGATTTTTTAACAACCTCAAAAGGGTTTCTTTTAGCTCCCTTTCATCCTTTACAGGAAAACCTAAACCCCACTCCTTAAGTAGTTTTTCCAAATCTACAAATTTCCATGTGTAGGGGCCAAAAATGGTGGGTTTTCCAAAATAGGCAGGTTCCAAAAGGTTATGTCCTCCTACGGGAACCAAAGTCCCCCCGACAAAGGCCACGTCGGCTATTTTGTAAAAGCTTTTTAACTCCCCCAAAGTGTCGACCACCAAAACATCACCTTTAAAGGGTTCTTCTTTTAAAGAACTCCTTAGGGTGTATTTCAAACCCTCTTTTTCCAATAAGGGTTTAATTTCCTTTTCAACCCTCTCTATGTGCCTAGGAACCAAAACCAAAATTAGGTTGGGAATATTTTTTTTAACCTCTTTAAAGGCTTTTAGAATTATCTCCTCCTCCCCGTGGTGGGTGCTTCCGGCAACGAAAATTTTTCCCCCTTTGGAAAAGGTTATATTTAAGTTTTTCCCATCGGTAAGGCCGGCAACCTTTAAATTCCCGCAAACGGTAAGCTTTTTTTTATCTATACCCAAGGATAGGAATTTTTCTTTTGTCTCCTCGTCCTTACAAATTATTAAGTCGAAGGTTTCCAACGCGGGTTTAAAAATAAAAGCAAACCTTTTAAGGAAACGAAAACTTTTATCACTCAACCGTGCGTTGACTATATATTTTTCTTCGACCTCAATCCTTAAAAGGGAAGGAAAACGGTCGCTTTCCACCAAAAGGAAAACATCGGGTTTAATCCTTTCAAGGAACTTTTTTAGTAAAAACCCTACCGGTAGAGGTAAGGGATAAACCAAATCGGGCAAAGATTGTTTTTCCATAAATTCCTTCGCCCGAGGGGAAAAGTAGGTTATTACCAATTTGTGGTTTCTTTTTTTTATCTCCTCCAACAGGGGGCGGACGGTTACAAATTCCCCCACGCTGGGGGTGTGAACCCAATATATTTTTCCCTTTGTTGGTTTTTCTATATTGGGTAAATCCTTTAGAAGTAGCCGTTTTTTTAGTTCCCAATCCATTGTAAATAACGATAAAAAAACAGAAATATGGGAGTTTTAAAGAATCTCAAACTCCATTTTGCAATAACCTTCTTCCTTTGAAAGGGGGGTTTTTCTCAAACCACTTTCGTCCAACATTTTTAATTTAATGCTTACCTTTTTCTGGGTTAATTCCTCTACAAAAGCCTCTATTACACCAGGAAAAGGGCATACAGTGCCGTGTATTTCGGCACCTCCAACGCCTTTAGGACAATATTTACACTTGTTAGTTTTTATATCTACTTTAAAACCTTTGTTGGAAGAATTTACTTTGTAATCTTCAACAAGATTTATTAGCTTTATTAGGAGCCGTGCCGCTTCGGAGGGCTCGGTAGGGATATTTTCCCCTGTTTCTGCAGCCAAACCTTTTAGGTATTTAGCTAAATTTTTTCCTGCCGCTTTTCCTACCAAAATAGCCGTTCCCTGATTTAGGGCCCCCTTATTGGCCAACTCGCCCAAAGCCGTAGCGAAGAGAATATGCATAGGGGTTAGATGTCTTTCCTTCGCCAGTTGGAAAATGTTTTCAACCATTTGTTCCCCCTTAAATAAGAGTTTTCGAAGTTTGAAATTTGATAACCAAAAGCAGTTTTTCAATGTTTAAAAACCTAAAAGGGAAACTAAGCAAAATTGTTCCCTTTATGGATTTACAAAAGGTTAAAGCCTTCCGTTGGGAGAAAGGAAAATTAAAAATCCTTAACCAGTTAAAACTTCCCCACACCGAGGAATGGATTATCGCAACCGATTACCTGCAGGTGGCCGAAGCCATAAAAAAAATGATTGTTAGGGGTGCTCCCGCCATAGGATGTGTTGCCGCCTACGGATTTGTCTTAGGGGTCAAATACAACAAAGAGAACCCCCAAAAGGTTTATGAAACTTTAAAGAACACCCGTCCAACGGCGGTTAATCTCTTTTGGGCCCTCGAAAGGATAAAAAAAGCCCTTTCCCAAGGTAGGGATATTGAACAAGAGGCTATCCAAATTGAGGAGGAAGATTTAAAAACCAACCTAAGGATTGGAGAATACGGAAAAAGCCTTTTAAGGGAAAGTTCCAAAATACTAACCCACTGCAATACCGGTGCATTGGCTACGGCGGGCTGGGGAACCGCCCTTGGGGTAATCCGCAGTGCCCACTACAATGGGAATAATATCTTTGTATGGGTAGATGAAACCCGCCCCTACCTACAGGGGGCAAGGTTAACCGCCTGGGAGTTGGTAAAGGAAGGAATCCCCCACAAGATAATAACCGACAACACGGCCGGCTTTTTAATGAAAAAAGGCCTCGTAGATGCGGTGATAGTGGGGGCCGACCGTATCACCCTACGGGGCGATACCGCCAACAAAATAGGAACCTACAGCTTGGCGGTTTTGGCGAAAGAGCACAAAATACCTTTCTATGTAGCCGCCCCCCTATCGACCTTCGACCCCAACCTAATTTATGGAGATGAAATTCCCATAGAAGAGCGTTCTCCGGATGAGGTTAAAAACTGTTTTGGCTGTTCGATTGCCCCCGATGAAAGCGACGCCCTACATCTCGGTTTTGATGTGACTCCCGCTGAACTAATAGATGCAATAATTACCGAAAAGGGTATTGTAGAAAAACCTAACGAGGAAAAAATTAAAAAATTGTTGGAACTATAAAGGTTTTTTCTTTCTTTTCCTTAAAAGGTTTTCTTCCTTAAACTTTAACCTGCAATGTCCGAAAAAGTCCTCCTTGTCGGTGTCGGAAATATGGGAAGAAAATACCTTAATAAGTTCCTCCAATTGGGTATAACCCCCCTCCTGTTGGATACAAATGAAAACCTTAAAAAAGAATTTTCCCGATATCCTTTCTACACCTCTCCGGAGCAAATAGAAGAAATCCCTAAAAAGGTTTTTATAGCGATAAATCCCCAATACCACCCCGAGGTTGCCGATTATTTCCTTTCCAAAGGTTGTTATGTATTTTTGGAAAAACCTCCCGCTCTTGGTGTGGAAGAGTTTTCCACCCTTTTGGAAAAATATGGAAAGAGCTCTTTAGGGGTTTCGGAGATTGAAAGGTATTCGGCCGCATTAAGGGGTTTGAAAATTGAAAAACCTACAAAGGTAATTATTAAAAGGCTAAACCGCGGGAGGGGCTATATAAACCCAATTTGGGACTTAGCTTGGCACGATTTTTATCTGCTTCTATATCTGTTTGGGAATTTTTCTATTACCAAGGTAGAAAAAAAAGGAAATTACCATTATTCCATCGAAGGGATATTAAATAACTATAAAACTCCCTTTGTTTTGGAGGTGGCTTGGAACTATCCCCGAGAGGTTCAAAGAAATTGGCTAATAGAAACTTCCAAAGGTTCAGTATTTTTAGATTTCCTCAACGAAAGGAGAATAGAAAATTCCAAGATAACCGCCCAAAGGAAGGATAAGGACAAACTTTTGGAAATGGTCGAAGATGTCCTTAATGGAACCTACGACCCAAATTCCTCCCTACGGGCTTTAAAAATTCTCCAAATTTTGGAAAAAGATATAAAACCCCTCCTTTTGTAATTTTTAAATTTGCTTTTTTATGTTCGGTGTTGTTATTACAAACTTTAATTGTGAAAAATTTATAGAGATAACCATAAAGAGGGTCTTTTCCCAAACTTTAAAACCCGAGCAGGTGGTGGTGGTAGACGATGCTTCCACCGATAGGAGTTTGGATATTCTGAAAAAGCTTCAAAAGGAATACAACTTTCAATTAATTAAAAATCCCCGAAATATGGAACGGGTATATTCGAGAAACCGCGGTGTGGAAGAACTTAAAACCCCGTGGGTCTGTTTTTTGGATTGCGACGACTTTTGGGAGGAAAACTATTTAGCCTCGGTGGAAAAATATTTACAACAAAACCCCAAGGTGGAAGCAATTTTTACCCCTCCTAAAGGTTTTATAAATGAAGAGGGAAAGGTTATAAAAAAGAAAAAACCTATCAGGGAAAGTTTGGAGGAACTCCTATTTTCGGGAAGGGTAGGCTACCCCTCGGGAAGCTGTTTTAAAAGGGAAACTTTTATTTCCTTAGGGGGTTATAAAGATATCTACCTCCACAGGGAAGATTGGGAAATATTTCTTAGGTTTTATGTTGCGGGGAAAATATTAGGTTTAAACCTCCAAAGGGAATATTGGATTAGGGAACACCCTTTGAGGAGTTCAAAAAACAACCCGCAATTTTTGGAAGCAACCTTAAGGGTTATCGAAGATTATCTGCCTTTGATACCCCCTAAATGGAAACCTTTAATGCTTTTCCACGCCGCGGAACAATGTTATCGATTCACAAAACCTGAATGCGGAAAAAAATATCTGATACGCCTATTGGAGGAAAATCCCAAACTTTTATTGAAACCTAAAATGTTTTGGGAAATTTTTAAAAGACTCCCTAAGGGATTTTTTAGGAATAAAAAACACAAAAAGGGAAAAAATTAAACTTTTATTTGAGCCAATTAGCCACCTTGTCCGCCCGATACCGCACCGATAATTAGCTTTTGGGTGGCGGGAATATTTAGCAATATGTTGAATATAATCATACCGGCCAACAACAACCATAGGAAGAACATCAAACCTTTAACACCGCCGGTTCTTCCTTTAATCTCTTCCAATTTGTTGTCTATTTCGGTTAGCTTACTTTCGATGCTTTCAAGTTTTTCGGTTAGGGTTTCTATTTTTGCCAATTTACCTTCGATGGCTTTAACCTTTTCGTCTACGGTTTTAACCACTTCTTCTTTGGTTTCTTCGAGGGATACCTTTAGAACCTCTTTAATTTCTTCCAAAGCCTTTTCGTCGATTTCTTTAATTTCCTTTAGGGCTTCCTCTATTTTTTGAAGGATTTCTTCCGCAACCAGTCTAACCTCGCTTTGGGCTTCTTGTTTAAGGAATTCAACCAACTGTTTGGCCTCTTCTTCGCCCAGTTTATCCTTTAAAAGGTTGTAAAGGTCGATTTCGGAAACAATCATGGTTTTACCTCCTTTTTAAAAATTGAAAAAAGTATTATAGTGGCCGATGTCAACCAGCTTAATACCCCCAAGTGGAAACCTTAAATTTAACAAACCCCAAGGAGGGAAAATTCTATTTTTAAAAACCTTTAAGCGTTTTTAGCTTTTATTAAACTTTCGAGGGTTTTTGTAGATAAAGCCCCCTTTCGGAGGACTTCTATTTTCCCTTTATCTACCCTAACCAAGGTGGAGGGAGAACCTTTTAAAACCCCTCCGTTGTAATAGATAGAAACCCCGCCCCCGAAGTAGTTAAAGGCTTGGAAAACATCCTTGGCAGGAGGATAACCCTCCCAATTGGCACTGGGAGCTACCAAAGGTTTACCGAAAGCGTCTATGAACTCTTTAATAAAACCTTTTTTTACCAGTCTAAAAGCTATAAATTTCCCACCGCGGCTTATCCAATCAAAACCTTTAACCTCCAAAAGGACGGATATAGGTTCCGAAAGGAGGAATATTTTTTCAACCTCCTTTGGTAGGTTTTTTATCCCGAAGTATTCCCCCAATTGGTGAAGAGAAGAAATCAACACTATGAGGGGTTTTTTGGGATTTCTCCACTTGAGGGTATAAATTTTTTCCACCGCCTTTGGGGAAAGGGCATTGGAGCATATACCGTAAAGGGTATCGGTGGGAAAAACCCCTACGAGGTCTTTACTCAAAAGATTTACGCCCAAGGGAATAAACTCCTTTGAAGCCTTGACAATGTGCATTTACATTTAATAAATATGCGCAAGGTGGACTTAACCTTTATAGGACACGCAACTTGGTTAATTCAAGGAAGCAAAAATGTTCTAATAGACCCCTTTATAACCTCCAACCCCCAAGCCCAAGAGGCCGGTATTACGTTGGAAAGCCTTTTGGACAAGGTTGACTTGGTTGTGATAACCCACGGCCACTTTGACCACATTGAAAACGCCTTGGACTTCGGAAAGTTGGGTATTCCCGTCGTGGGGCTGTTCGAAGTTGCCCAATATCTCTCCGCCCAAGGGGCAAAAAATACCGTGGGCTGCAATATCGGCGGTTGGTTCGAAGTTGAAGGCGTGAAAATGGTTTTCACCCCCGCCGTGCACTCCAGTTCGTTAATTAAAGACAACGGAGAACCCATCTATTTGGGAAATCCCGCGGGCGTAGTTATTGAGTTGGACGGTGTTAGAGTTTACCACACCGGCGACACCGCCCTATTCGGCGATATGAAGCTTATCGGCGAACTTTACAAACCCGACGTTATGCTAACCCCCATAGGAAGCCTCTTCACCATGGGCATACCCGAGGCCGTCAAAGCCGTAGAGTTGGTAAAACCCAAAATAGCCATACCTATGCACTACAACACTTGGCCACCTATAGCCCAAAATCCCGAAGAATTTAAAGAGGCGGTAAAGGCCGCTGGCCTACCTACCGAAGTTGTTATAGTTAAACCCGGTCAAACTGTGGAAATTGTTGCTTCCTAAGAAGGAATAGTTTTTTTATTTTCAAACATTAGTTGCCCATTTCTCTTTTTTCTTCCCTCCAACCCTCTAAAAAACGCACAAAAAGCTTGCATTTAGGTTGAACTTTGCGAAATATTAAGACATTTAGAAAAATCAACAGGGAGGTTAAAAGCCATGACAAAAGCGGAACTAATCGCAAGAGCGGCAGAAAAAGCCGGTGTTTCCAAAAAACAGGCCGACAGATGCCTTAAGGCTATCATCGAAGTTATAGAAGATGCCCTCCAAAAGGGTGAAAGAATTGCCCTACCCGGCTTTGGAGTGTTCCAAGTTAAAGAACGCGCCGCAAGGAAGGGAAGAAATCCTCAAACCGGTGAAGTAATCGAAATTCCCGCCCGCAAAGTGGTTGTATTCAAAGCAGCCAAACAGCTAAGGGAATTGATTAACAAAAAGTAATCCTTTAGAAGGAATTTGTATCTTTCCCCTTTTTGGATTCTTTAAAAGGTTCCAAAAAGAGAAAAAGTCAAAAATTTTTAAACCAGTTGTTTGTCTAAAAGTTCTTTGTATTTAGAAGCCACAGAGAATGTTAAATTCCTTATACGGCGAATGTAGCGGGCCCTCTCTTGCACCGAAATAGCCCCGCGGGCGTCGAGAATGTTAAACACGTGGGAACATTTTAAGGCGTAATCGTAGGCGGGCAATACCAAATCAAGTTCTATTAGCCGTTGGGCTTCCCTTTCGAACATATCGAAGGTCTTAAAGAGCATATCCACATCGGCCACTTCAAAGTTATATTTACTCCATTCATACTCGGCCCTTTTAAAGATTTCGCCGTAGGTAACGCCCTCTTTCCATTCAATGTTGAAAACGCTGTCCTTTTTTTGGATGAACATGGCCAACCTTTCCAAACCGTAGGTAATTTCCACCGGGATTAGCTCCAAGTCCAACCCGCCCGCCTGCTGGAAATAGGTAAATTGGGTAATTTCCATTCCGTCCAGCCAAACTTCCCAACCGAGCCCCCAAGCTCCCAAAGTTGGGCTTTCCCAGTCGTCCTCAACGAAGCGTATGTCGTGCTCGGCGGGGTCTATTCCCAAGGCAACTAAGCTTTCCAAATAGAGTTCCTGCGAATTTTCGGGGGCGGCTTTTATTATTACCTGAAATTGATAATAGTGCTGGAGCCTATTGGGGTTTTCTCCGTAGCGGCCATCTTTGGGACGGCGGGAAGGCTCCACGTAGGCGGCCGCCCAAGGTTTGGGGCCTAAAACCTTTAGAAAGGTTGCGGGGTTCATAGTTCCCGCCCCTACTTCCAAATCGTAGGGCTGCCACAGCATGCAACCCTTGGAAACCCAAAAATTTTGTAAGGCCAAAATAATGTCTTGGAAATAGTAAGGTCGGTCGGTTTTTGTGTTCGACATCAGGAATAGTTATAATTGGGAACTCAAGAGAGCGGGGCTTTTATAACCTTTTCCAACTTTTGGACTATATCCCTTATCCGACCGTTGTAGAGTAGAAAGGAATTCTTATTAGCTATCAGGTGGGCGGTGGAGGTTCCCGCCTCATCTATGACCACCAAACCGTTTTCCTTTAGGGTTCGGCCCGTTTGAACCAGGTCGAAAATATAGTCGGTTAGCCCTATAAGGGGAGCCAGCTCCACCGAGCCGTTCATTTCGTAAATAAAGGGCTTGATTCCTTTCTTTTCAAAAAATTCCCGTGCAATATTGGGGTATTTGGTTGCCACCTTAATGTAGGACAGATTTTCATATTCTGCTTTTTTTTCGGGAAAGCCCGCCACACATATACGGCAAAAACCTAAACCCAAATCTAACAGCTTGTAAACATCGCAACCGCTTTCCCAAAGGGTATCCCACCCGCTAACGCCTAAATCGGCATAACCGCTTTCAACCAACATCGGGACATCTTTAGGTTTGGCGAGAAGGATTTTGAATTTTTCCGTTTCGAGGACTAATTTTCTACCTTCCTCTAAAGGTTCCTCTATTAATGAAGCTTCCAGAAGGAGGTTTATGGTTTCTTCAAATAACCTACCTTTGGGTAGGGCTAAAGTTAACTTGGTCTGTTCCATAATTGTTAGATTGTCCTCTTATTAACCTTAAAGAGGCAGTGAGGATAGAGAGATGATAAGGGTCTTTATAGGTTTTTTTACCTCCCCGGTGGTTATAGAAAAATCTTCCCGACTTAGGGCCGAAGCTTCCCCCTTTATCCACGGAAAGTGGACCCAACCCCAAAATTTACATATAACCCTCCAATTTGTGGGAGAGGTAGACCGTCCCACCTTGGGAGAGTTGTTAAAAACGACCCAAGAGGTGGCCAACACCTTCAAACCCTTTAAGATAACCTATAAAGGTTTGGGAATTTTTCCCCACCTAAAGAGACCGAGAATTTTATGGGTCGGTGTAGACCAAGGGGCTTCCCATCTAAAAAGGCTGGCTAAAACGGTGGTCAACGCAAACCGTTCTTTAAATATCCGCCCCGACACGAAACCTTTCCATCCCCACGTAACCATATGCCGAATGAAAAGGGTGGATAATCGAAAATTGAAATTCTTTTTAAGGAAATATCAAAACTTCATATTCGGTGAGGAAATAGTTACCAAAATAGCGGTGATAAAAAGCACCCTAACGCCTGAGGGGCCCATTTACGCCCCCATTGAGGAATTTTATTTTCCCAACCAACCGAAGGAGCTTTATTAAAACCTTTAGGAGGTAAAAATGAAAAAGGCCTATGAAAAACCGGTAATTAACAAAATTAATGTTGGTTTATCCAACAAGTTGGGAGGAAAAGCTTTTTTAGGAAGTAGGGTAAGAACCGAGATAGACGGCGTTCCCATAGAAAAATTGGTGGAAGAATACGGTTCGCCCCTTTTTGTTTTTTCAGAAAGGAAGCTCCGTCAGCAGTTTAGAAGGTTCCGCCAAGCTTTCGAAACCCGTTACCCCAATGTGGAGTTTACCTGGTCTTATAAAACCAATTACCTAAAGGCCATTTGTGCAATATTGCACCAAGAGGGAGAAACGGCCGAAGTGGTTTCGGAATTCGAATATGAAAAAGCCCGCCGTTTAGGTATTCCGGGAAATCAAATTGTTTTTAACGGCCCTTATAAACCGAAAGAAGCCCTAAGAACGGCCATCTTGGAAGGGGCAAGGATAAACGCCGACACCTTCGAAGAACTTTCCGACATAGAGGAAATAGCCAAAGAGCTGGGGCAAAAGGTAAAAATCGGAATTCGTATCAATATGGATACCGGCATTCAACCCCAATGGAGCCGCTTCGGTTTTAACCTCGAAAGCGGACAGGCCGAAGATGCAGTTAAGCGTATAGCCGCCAGCCAGTGGCTAGAGTTAAACGGTCTCCATTGCCATATGGGAACCTTTATCCTCGAACCCAAGGCTTACGAAATCGAAGTTAGGAAAATGGTTAAATTCGCCTACTATATAGAGGACAACTATGGCTATAAAATCGAATACCTCGATATTGGCGGAGGGCTACCTTCTAAAAACCGCTTAAAGGGAATCTATCTGCCCCCCGAAGTGGCTGTTCCCGATATTGAAGAATACGCAGAAAGAATAACAACCGCCTTGCTGGAAAGCCTAAGGCCGGGAGATTTTCCCAAACTCATAATAGAGGCGGGAAGGGCTATCGTTGACGAGGCCGGTTATTTAATAACTACCGTTTACGCAACAAAACGCCTCCCTAACGGTCTTAAGGGCTATATTCTTGATGCCGGCGTTAATATCCTCTTTACCGCCTTTTGGTATAACTTTAAGGTGGAAATCGACCGAAAAGTTCACGGAGCGCCCGAACCCAGCGTTTTGTATGGCCCCCTTTGCATGAACATAGACGTAATTAACGACTTGGAATATCTACCTCCCTTACCGAGGGGAACAAGGTTAATTCTTTCCCCCGTTGGAGCATACAACGTCACCCAATGGATGCAGTTTATTAGATACCGTCCCAACGTGGTTTTAATAGATACCGAAGGTAAAGTTCACCTAATAAGGGAAGCTGAAAATATAGAGGACATCGAAAGGCGGGAAAGATTGCCCGAACACCTTAAGTTGGTTTAAATTCTTTAATCCCTCTTTTGGGAAAAATCCTTTCTTTATCTTTTTGTTTCAATTTTTCTTAGCATGGTCAAACCCAAAAAGGAATTCGGTCAGCATTTCCTCAAATCGGGCGGGGTTGTCGAAAAAATTGTTGAGGTAGCCCAAATTACCCCCCAAGATGAGGTTATAGAAATAGGCCCCGGAACGGGTGCCCTTACCGAAACAATCCTAAAAAAGGGTTCTCCTAAAAAACTAATAGCTTTGGAGGTCGATAAAACTTTAATACCCCTTTTAAGGGAAAAATTTAAGGATTTCCCCAATTTGGAAATATTGAATGCCGATGCCACCGAGGTGGATTTCTGTAAATTGGCCGACCGACCCATTCTGTTGGGAAATCTTCCCTACAATGTTGGTTCCCTAATAGTTCTAAACACCGTAAGGGCTAAGGATTGTATAAAGCGGGCGGTTTATATGCTTCAAAAGGAGGTGGCCGAAAAACTTACCTTAAAAAGTAAAAAACCCTCTTGGCTATCTATTTTTGTAAATACCTTTTTTGACACAGAATATATAATGAGTGTCCCCGCCAGATTTTTTTATCCGCCGCCCAAGGTTACTTCCGCCGTAATAAAGATGACTCCCAAAAGGGAACAACCCGATTTTGACCTCGAAGACTACAAAAGCTTCTTAGAAAAGGTTTTTTCCGAAAGAAGGAAAATGCTTAAAAAGAAACTTCCTTTGGAGGTTTTAAATAAAGCCAATATCGACCCCAACCAAAGGGTTGAACAACTTAAACTTGAGGACTTTATAAGGTTATACAAAGTTTATAAAGACCAAAAGGGGGAAATTAACGCAAATATTTAAAAGCTTTATCGCCTATATCCCTGCGGTAATACATTCCTTCGAAATGGATTTTAGAAACTCCTTCGTAGGCTTTTTCTTTTGCCTCCTTAAGGGTGTTGCCCATTCCCACCACGGTTAAAACCCTTCCGCCGGCGGTTAGAATTTTGTCCCCTTCCCTTTTTGTTCCCGCGTGGAAAACTACCACATCGGGGAGTTTTTTAACTTCTTCCAAACCGTGGATAACCTTTCCGGTTTTAGGTTTTTGGGGATACCCTTCGGAGGCTATAACTACTCCTAAGCTCCATTTGGGGGAAACTTTTAAATTAACCCCTTTAATGTTTCCTTCCAAGATATCCATAATGTGGGCAACCAAATCACTTTCTACCCTGGTTAGGATTGGTTGAGCTTCGGGGTCTCCCAAACGGACGTTGAATTCCAAAACTTTAGGGCCTTCTTTGGTTAACATCAGTCCGGCATACAAAAATCCTCGGTAGTGAATACCTTCTTGGGCCAAACCTTGTAGGGTTCTTTCTATTACCTCCCTTTGGATTCTTTTTTCCATTTCGGGGTCTATAACCGGCGTAGGCGAATAGGCTCCCATTCCTCCCGTGTTGGGGCCTTTGTCACCTTCCAACAAACGTTTGTGGTCTTGGGAGGTTGGTAAGGGTATGTAATCGGTGCCGTCCACCATTACCATATAGGAAGCCTCTTCACCTTCGAGAAATTCCTCCACAACCACCTTTTTGCCCGCTTCTCCGAGAACACCTTTAACCATTAGGTCGTCGATGACCTTTAGAGCTTCCTCTTGGGATTGGCAAACAAAAGCCCCTTTGCCCGCCGCCAAACCGTCAGCTTTTACAACCACTTTTTCGCCCAGCGTTTTCACAAAAGCTTTAGCCTCTTCAGGGTTATCGAAAGACCCGTAGCGGGCGGTGGGGACGCCGTATTTAGCCATGAAATTTTTTGCAAGAACCTTAGAAGCCTCCAACCGGGCCGCCTCTTTGGAAGGGCCGAAAATTTTTAAACCTTCCCTTTCAAAGGCATCCACTATTCCCTTGGCCAGAGGGTCTTCGGGCCCAACTATGGTTAGGTCTATACCCTTTTCCTTTGCAAAATTTACCAAACCCTCTATATCGGTCGCCGAAATTGGAACGTTAATCCCCACTTCCTCGGTGCCGGCATTACCGGGGGCTATATAAACCTCTTTAACCAAAGGGCTTTGTTTCACTTTCCAAGCTATAGCGTGCTCCCGCCCGCCTTTTCCTACAACGAGAATTTTCATAGGGATTTTATTGTCTCCATTTAATTAATCGGCATTATTTTTATAGAAAACTCGTAGGCATCAACCCAGAACGAAATTCCATCTGAAAAGAACTACCAGCCCCCACTATCAATTATTAGAAACTTTAAAAATTTTAAGTTGACACACACCTTAGCAATCCTCCGAAGGTAAATATAATGAAACAAATTCCGCATGAATAAATTAAAGGAGCTATTTGTTGATTTCCTTTCCTGTTTCGACGTTTGGCGGATTGAACCCTATTTTGAGAGGTGTAAAAAAAGTTTTCTTCAAATATTGATAATTATTTCCTTTTTTATTGACCTTATATATATAGAACTTTCGCTTATATATAGATTGGATTCTAAGCTTATTTATAACATTCTTTACGCTTTTTTTTTAGCTATAACTCTTGGGCTTCTCAAATTTAATAAGGTTAAGTTAGCTATTTACACCTATTTGGTCGGGCTTTTCGCTTTGTTTACCGGCTATTTGTTTAAAGGTTTTATTCACGTTCTATTTTGGTTCCATTTAATACCGGTAGTTGCGGCTTTTTTCTTTTCTTTACCGCAAGCTGCAATTATTTCTTTGGTAGCTTTTTTTATAGAAATATTGGGAATCCTTATTGCTTTAAAGGACGGGCGTATAGACTTACCGGCCCAAAAGTTAAACTATTTCATTTACGACGCTTTTCTATCCTATATCGCTATAACGGTAACCATTTTGATATTCAAGGTTTTCTTAGACCGATATTTTGAAACGGTTCAACATATTCTGGATTACGACCCCCTAACAAGGGTTTTCAACCGTAGGAAAATCCTCCACGAGTTGGAAAAAGAGTATGAACGAAGCAAAAGATTTAAACAACCTTTGTCGATATTAATGATAGATATAGACCACTTTAAGCGGGTTAATGATACCTACGGCCACTTGGTGGGTGATTTGGTTCTCCAAAAGGTGGCCAAAGTTATTAAAAACTCCATTAGGAAAATAGACCTGGTTGGTCGCTACGGGGGGGAAGAATTTTTGGTAATCCTACCGGGAACCCCCCTGCAAGGGGCAGTAAGGGTAGCCGAACGTATAAGAAAAAAAATAGAAGAGGAAAATTTCCCCATAGTGGGGCATATAACCGTCAGCGTTGGTGCTGCGGAGCTAAGGGAATATGACGATATAGAAAGCCTTATTCATAGGGCCGACGAAAAACTTTATGAGGCCAAAAAATCGGGCAGGAACCGTGTTAAGTTTTAAAAGCTCTTATTAAAAATACCCCTAAATGGACTTTAAAACCTTTTCGACCTTAAAACGGTTGGAAAAATTTAGCGAAGGCTACCGCGGGATAATCTATACATATACCGAAAAGGGGCAAAAATTTGCCGTAAAAGTCCCCCAAGAGGAAAAACTTAAAAAAGCCTTCCTTAAAGAGGCAAAAATTCTTCAATATTTAAACTCTAAAGGTGTTAACTTTGTTCCTAAAGTTACCTTCGTAGGCGAAGATTTTTTTGTATATCCCTTTATTGAGGGCATACCTTTAAAAAAACTACAAAAGGAAAATAGAGATAACTTAAACCTCTATTTGAGAAAATTGATAGTTGCGGCCTACTGCTTGGACAAATTGGGGGTATTTAAAGACGAGTTTCAGCGTCCGTTTACCAATGTCCTTGTAAAGGGAAGAAAAATTTACCTAATAGATTTCGAAAGAGGTCAGCTAAATAAAAAGTGGAAAAACCTTCCCCAACTGTTGCAATTCCTTGTGGCGGTTGGTTTGCTAAACCGCCAAGAGGCTATAGAACTGGGAAAACTCTATAAAAAAGAACCCAAAAAGGTGGTTAGGCAAATTTTAAAACGCCTTTGGAGATAGCATAAAATTAGCAAACATTAAAAGGAGGATAGAAAAGTGAGAAAACTATTAGCGGGAATGGTTCTTTTAGGCTCCACCCTCGGGGGAGGATTTTTTAAATCTTCCCAGGCGGTGGAATTGGTATGTGTGAGTGGCAATCAACTTTTGCAGGAGTCCCAATTTGCACAAAAAATTAAGCAACAACTCCAACAAAAAAGGAACCAACTGATAGAGGAATTCAAAAAGAAAGCCCAAGAGTTGCAGGAAAAAATGAAAAAACTCCAAGAGGAGGTAACCAGCGGACTCCTATCTAAGGAGGAAAGGGAAAAGAAAGAGAAACAACTGGAGGAGTTAAACAAACAGCTCCAAATGTTGCAAATTCAAACCCAACAGCAGATAATGGCCTACACCCAACAACAGCTTCAGCTATTGGATAAATTGGCAAAAGAAGCAATCAAGGCTTTAAGCCAGTCTTTAGGATTTAAGGCGGCCATCGACTGCACCCAACTTCTCTATTACGATAAAAGCATAGATATAACCCCTCAGGTAGCAAAAATTCTCGACCAAATGGCCAAAGAGGCGGGTAAACTCGGGCCTGCAGCTTCTATGTTGAATGAGACACCATCTATAAACCAAGCATTACCGCCTTTAGGCAAATAATTTTTTTCTCCTTTTTACCCTTTTTGTTTTGGAAAAGTTTTGAAGAAGAAGAAAAATTAAAAGCCGAAGATTTTATATTTGAGCCAGAGCAAAAATAGAGCCACAATGACCGTTATAAAGGCGACGGGAGTTCCCATTTTGAGAAAATCGAAAAAGGTAATTTTGTAGCCTTCCCGTTCTACAAGGCCGGCGGCCACAACGTTGGCCGAAGCTCCTATGAGTGTTAAATTTCCACCCAAGCAGGCCCCCAAGGCCAAAGCCCACCATAGAGGCTCTACATTAAAGTGGACGGTTTTGGCCAAATCTAAAAGAACATAAGACATAGCCATTGTGAAAGGAATGTTGTCAACTATTCCCGAAATAAAGGCCGAAAGCCCGCCCAAAATGAATATTCCGCTTTCGGGGTCGCTTACCAAGCGGGCCACAATTTTAGCCAAGTCTTCAAAAACGCCGGCAACCTCCAAACCGCCGATAACCATAAAGAGACCTACAAAGAACATTAAAGTTCCCCATTCAACCCTTTCAAAAACATGTTCGGGATTTAGCTTTGTCCAGAGGAGCAATAAAGCGGCCATAGTTAGGGCCACTATTCCAGGTTCCAACCCTATGTGGTGGTGGAAGAAAAACAGCAGCAAAGTTATTCCAAAAATAATTAACCCTTTCCTCATTAGGACAACGTCATATTCCACCCTTTGGGAGTTGATAATTTCCCAGAGTTCCCTTTCGTCGGTTATTTTTCTTTCTAAATAACCCATCCATTTCATGTAGAGGGTGAAAACAATAGTCCCCACCACATGAACAACCAAAACAATCGGAGCCAAATTAACTAAGAAATCGTTAAAGGTAAAATGACCCAACGAACCTATGATTATGTTGGGAGGGTCTCCGATTAGGGTGGCCGTTCCCCCGATATTGGAAGCCAAAACGGTGGCTATTATGTAAGGTATAGGGTTTATTTTCAGGCGGGTTAGCATAGTTAGCAGTATCGGAACCATAAAGAGCACCGTTGTAACGTTGTCCAAAAAAGCCGATAGAAAGGCTGTCAAGGAAGTAAATACCAACAAGATTTTAAGCGGGTCTCCTTTTGTTATCCTCAAAGCCCAATTTGCCAATATGGAGAAAAAACCGCTTTCAATCAGAATGGAGACTATCACCATCATTCCCACTAGGAGAAACATCGTGTTGTGGTCTATGGAGTGCCAAGCCTGTTTTGGGGTCAAAACTCCCACAAATACCGCTAAAGAACCACCCAACAAAGCCGCGGGAACGCGATGGAAATACTTTTCCAAAATAATCATCGCGTAGGTTCCCAAGAATAGGGCTATAGAGGCGATATAAACCGTTCGATGAAAATCCCACCCAAATTTGGAACTTAAAATTTGCAACAAGGTGTGGTTTTCTACCATTGATTAACCTCCCGTTGGAAAATTTAGCGTTAACCCCGCCTTTTGGGCGGGTGCTATTGTTAATCGTTAACCCCGCCCAACGGGGTGCTATTGTTAGGTTGTATTATCCCCTTTTGGTTAGATTGGGTTTAGTTTATTGACATCTTTTGTCAAGCTAACAAATTTAAAACTCATGAAGGACTTCAAAGTAAACCTCGAAGAGTTAAA
The DNA here is from genome assembly GCA_013153315.1 of Aquificota bacterium. Taxonomy (GTDB): domain Bacteria; phylum Aquificota; class Aquificia; order Aquificales; family QOAS01; genus QOAS01. The sequence continues at coordinate 50,199 of JAADES010000048.1, read as the reverse complement.
TCAAAGAATTGAAGAACTCAAAAAAAGGCTCGAAGAAGTTAACATCGAGGAACTTAAAGAAAAAGTAGACCTCGAAAAGATTACCGAAGACCTAAAAAAACTAAAAGAGGAATTGGAGGAAAAAGCCAAACAATTGGAGGAAGAAAAGGCTAAAATCCTACAAACGGCAAAAGAAAAAGCCCAAGAGTTGGAAAAGGAACTTACCAACCTAAGGAGCAAATTACAAGAGCTGGAAAAATCCCTCGAGGAGAAAAAACAGCAGGCGGAGCAAATACTCGAGGAGGTTAAAAATATAGTTTCCAAAACCCTGAAGGTGGCCGTTGCGGCCTTTGAAGGAGCTATAGAGGGGGCTAAAAAAGCCTTGGAGGAGGAAGCTAATAAGCAAAAATAGAATAATCGTCCATGGGAGTTAGGGTCTTCAAAAATCCCCGCGAGTTACAAACCTTTATAAAAAAACTAAAAAAGGAAGGTAAAACAGTAGGTTTTGTTCCCACTATGGGATACCTTCACGAGGGGCACCTTTTCCTCGTGAGGTGTGCTAAAAAAGACAACGACTTTGTAGTGGTTTCTATCTTTGTAAATCCTACCCAGTTTGGTAAGAATGAGGATTACGACCGTTATCCTCGGGATTTACAAAGGGATTTAAAACTACTCGAAAGGGAAGGGGTGGATATAGTTTTTGCCCCCGAAGTGGAAGATATGTATCCTCCGGGCTTTTCCACCTATGTAGAAGAGACCAAATTATCCCAAACGTTGGAAGGTAAATTTAGACCGGGCCACTTTAGGGGGGTTTGCACGGTAGTTAACAAACTTTTCAACATAGTCCAACCTGACCGTGCCTACTTTGGAGAAAAAGATTATCAACAGCTTTTGGTTATAAAAAAAATGGTTCAAGACCTCAATATGGACATTGAAATAGTTGGCTGCCCTATTGTTAGGGAAGCCGACGGATTGGCCAAAAGTAGCCGAAACGTTTACCTTTCTGAAGAAGAACGTCGGCAAGCTACCGCCCTTTATAAAAGCTTTCTGTTAGCCCAAAAGTTGGTGGAGGAAGGGCTTCGAGATGCCCAAAAGCTTCGCGAAGAAATTTTAAACTTCCTAAAACAGTTTCCCCTAATTAAGGAGATTGATTATGTGGAGATAGTAGACCCCCAAACTTTGGAACCTGTAAAGGAAATAAAAGGTGGGGAACGTATTTTAATCGCCGTTAGAATGCCTTCGGCAAGGCTTATCGACAACTGGGAAATTAAGCTTGGCTAAGTATTTCTTTCCTTTTAAGGTATTCCCAAACCTTCAACTTCTGTTTGCTTGATTTTTATCATTAACTTTAGCTTGGCAAATCTCATTTACTTCACCTCGGTAATTTTCGAATGGAATGTCAAGAAATTTTCAACTCGGGTTTTGTATTTAATGACAATAAAAATTTTAATTTATAGCATGAATCAACTCGGGGCTTTTTCAAAAACTGGACATTAAATGTAGAAAAATAATTGTGTTATTGTACAGTTTGAGGAATGTCAAGAAATAAACCAAAAGAGGAATAAGTTAGAGGAAAAGAAATTTCCCTTTAGGGAAGGGACAATATACCCCTATGGAATTTCAACTTTTAGTAATCCTTGCGGTGGCTTTTATAGTTTTTGGCCCTGAAAAAATGCTGGAGTTTGCCGCCCAGTTGGGGAAACTGGTTAGACGTATCAAACAGGAGATGGCCGAAATCCAGCTGGGTATGGAAATGGAAAAACTCCGCGAGGATTTAAAAAAACAGACCTTGGAGGGGGAACAAAAAGTTAAAGCCCTAATGGAGGACAAAGTAGCTTTCCAACAAAAGAAACCTAAGGAATTTATAGACGAATTCCTTCAAAAGGAAGGAAAACCCAACCTATCTATGGAAGAACTTTTTCAAGGAAAAGCCCCCGTGGTGGAAGACGAAACAAAACCTAAGAAGGAAAATAACCAACAAAACCCTAAAAAGGTTTAACTTTTTTAAAAATCCACCGTATAGGGGTCGTTGGTATTCAAAACCTTTCAAAGACACTGCAAAAATAGGGCCTCCTTGAGATGGTCAAGCCGATAGCATCTATACATTAAATGGCGAAGAAAAGAGTTGTTTTAGCCTACTCGGGCGGATTGGATACTTCGGTAATAGTTCGTTGGCTTACCGACCAAGGTTTCGAAGTGATAACCTACACCGCCGACGTAGGTCAGGGTGAGGAGTTGGACTATATTCCCGAAAAAGCTAAGTTGGCCGGTGCGGTGGAAGCTATCGTGGAAGATGTTAAAGAAGAATTTGCCCGCGAATACTGCCTGCCTACCCTAAGGGCCTTGGCCCTTTACGAAAATAAATATCCCCTTACAGCCTCCCTATCGAGACCGCTCATTAGCAAAAAGCTGATAGAAATAGCCAAAAAGGTTGGTGCCGATTATATAGCCCACGGCTCCACCGGGAAAGGTAACGACCAAGTTAGGTTCGAAGTTTCGGCTTGGGCACTGGCTCCCGATATAGAAGTATTGGCTCCAGTAAGGGAATGGGAATTTAAGTCCCGCGACGAGGAAATAGAGTATGCCAAAAAGCACGGCATACCCGTTCCCGTTACCAAGGAAAAACCCTATTCCATAGATAGGAACCTGTGGGGTGTCTCTATAGAGGCCGGTATTTTGGAGGATATTTGGGCCGAACCTCCCAAAGATGCTTGGCAGATTACCGTAGACCCCGAGGAGGCCCCCAACGAACCCGAATATATAACCCTAACCTTTGAAGAAGGAACACCCGTAGCTATAAACGGCAAAAGGTATGAAAAACTCCACCAGCTTATTGAAGAGCTAAACAAAATAGGCGGCCGTCACGGTGTGGGTAGGGTGGATATGGTGGAAAACCGTCTGGTAGGTATTAAAAGCCGCGAACTCTACGAAGCTCCCGCCGCCTTTATCCTCTACAAAGCCTACGACGAATTGCTATCTCTGACCACCGAAAGGTTTACCTACCACTATCACATAGAGCATATCCGCCACCAATATGCAACATTGGTTTACAACGGCCTATGGTTTTCCAAACAAAGGGAGGCTATGGACACCTTCAACAACACATTGGCAAAAGATGTTAGCGGTGATGTTCGTCTGAAACTTTACAAAGGAAACATTTTTGTTGTAGGAAGGAAATCTCCCAACTCCCTCTATGTGGAAGATTTGGCCACCTACTCGCCCAAAGACGCCTTCGACCACATGGCCGGAAAACTATTCACCAAAGTATGGGGTTTGCCCCTTAAAGTGGCCGGAAGAGTGAAAAACAAATAACGCTTTTTATTTCTTTTAAAATCTTTTTCTATAATTTCTTAGAACCCATGCTTGTGGAGTTTCTCTATACAAAGGAGCATATTCCCTACCGAGCGTTCTCCGAAATTAAAAAACAGCAAAAACAGCACCCCTTTATGTCCGACTACGATTTTGCTTTTTTTATACTCCCCTTAAGCTTCGGAGCCAAAGAGAGCGAATTCTACTTGAGGAAATTCTTTTCCGACCGTCCCTTTGTTGCTTTTTATTCTTCTTATATAGGAACCCCCGACGGATTTTTTGAAGAGTTTCCGGTGGCAGTTTTTTTTAAAAGGGAAAATACAGCCTGGGGAGATTTTTCTTTAAAAACCTACTCTTTGGAAAAGATTAACTTAAAAGAGCTTTTAAGGGAATATAACCTTCCCCAGTATATTCACCTTTTGATAGTTCCCGGAAATACCCAACCGAAGGAATTTTTAAAATTTTTTGTTCTACTTCGGGAAACAATAACGAACTTAAAAACCAAAATAGTAGGTTGGATTACCGGGGGTGACCACAAAAACGGTTATTATCCCGTATTTACCCACAATAAAACCTTAAAAGAGAAGGAATTTATAGTTTTGTCCTTCGGTGGGTTCAATTATGAAGCCAAAACCCTAATTGAGTTTACCCCTATCGGCCCCCCTTTTGAATTTGAAAGGGGAGACCTCAACGAAATGGTAAAAATCGACGAAAAACCGGCTTTGGATTTATTTAAGGAAGTCCTACCGAAAGATTTTCCATTAGACCATATAGTGGCTCTACCTCTGTCTATAAAACCTGTAAATGGCTCTTCTTTTGTTAAAAAACCCCCGTTGGTTCGTTTTCCTAAAGAATTGGATACCCGACGGGGAACTTTAACTTTTTGGGCCGATTTACCGAAAAAGGGAAGTTTTCAATTTATCTACTTAAGGAATTTGGATAAAAAATTTTCCCGTGTATTTATAAAAACCCAAGGTTGGGATTTTGGACTATTTTTAAACTGTTACGGTAGAAGGTTTTATTTAGAGCCGAAAGAGGAATACCAAATATTAAAAAAACATTTTAAGTATCCCTTTTTAATGGTTTCTTCCTTTGGGGAATTTTCCACCGTAAGGGGAAGGTTGAACCTTTTTAATGGCACAAATACTTTTCTGCTCCTAAGGGAGAACTTAAACCTCTATAAAGATAGTTAAAATTTCTTACCATTTCTTTAAAGTGATTTTTTCCTATATTAACCCCTATGAGAAATCCTAAAAGTGTTGAACTTTTAAATAAAGCCATAGCCGAAGAGGAATTAGCTTTGCACCAATACATGTATTTCCATTTCCTTCTGGACGATATGGGTTACGATTTGTTGGCCGCCATCTTTAAGAAAATCGCCATAGAGGAAATGAAGCATATAGAAGCCTTTGCCGAAAGAATACTGTTCCTTGGCGGGGACGTAGAACTGGGAAAACTGGCCGGGCAAATACAAAAAGTTCAAGACCCCCAAAAGATGTTGGAAATAGCAATGCAGAGCGAAGCAGAGGCTGTAGAACTCTATTCCAAATGGGCTATGGAGGTTGTTGCCCACGACCGAGATATAGGAACAGAACAGCTATTTAAGAAGGTTGTTATGGACGAAGAAAGACACTTTGAAACCTTTGAAAGGGAATTTCTAAACCTCCAAAAGTTCGGAAATCAATACCTTGCCCAACAGGCTATGGAAAGAAGCAAAAAGAACCTTTAAAGGTTTTCTTTTTTATTCTTCCTTTAAAAGGTAGGTGTAAACCCTAGATATATCCACAAAAGGAACTTTTCCCGCTAAAAATTGCATTTCAAATTCCACCGAAGGGCTTTCCATAACTTTAAAATCCACTATAGACATAGGTTTATGAAAATCCTCTATATCGGTGTAGAACAATCTGAAACAGACATTTAGGCGGTAACCTTCCAAATTGGGAGCTTCCAACTCCGAAGGGGGTAAAGGAAAAGCCTTTGGGTTTTCACATTTTCTTAAAAATTCCACCGCCGAACGTGCAAAATTTTTAACAATTAATTTAGGGCTAAACATTTTAGGCACGCGGGTGGAAATTAGACCGAAGCGATCCTCTATTATTAAAATCCGCACAGTGGAATATTTTAATTTTCTACCTTTTATTTGCGGTTGAATATGCTAACGAAAGGGTTCCCGTTATTGCGGGTACGGGGGCCAACACCCTCCATGAGGCGATATGGTGGTTCTTCCCGTCCCCGAAGGGAGAGAAGACAATAATCCCCTACTATGAACGGTAACCATTTAAAAAAACTACTGGAGGAGCTTTGTACAAAACTCGAGATAAACCTAAACGAGGAACAGAAAAACAAATTTATCCTTTACTTGGAAACTTTAAAAAAATGGAATCGAATACACAACCTTACGGCGGTTGAAAAGGATGAAGAAATAATTAAACGTCACTTTTGCGATAGTCTTTCCCTCGTCAAGTTTTTCAGAGAAATAGGTTACAACCCGCGGGGCAAATCTTTGGTCGATGTAGGTAGCGGGGCAGGATTTCCGGGAGTTCCTCTAAAAATTTACTACGGCGATAGTTTGGAAGTTCACCTTATTGAAAGTGTTTCAAAAAAATGTTCATTTCTATCCTATTTGAAAACAAAGTTAGGCTTGGATTATACGGTGCATTGCCAAATGGCCCAAGAGGTTGAATTAAAGTGCCATATAGCGGTTTCCCGAGCTTTGGAAGTTAAGGGAAAAAAAATCCACCCCCTCGACTATGCTTATCGGCTCCTGGATAAATTCGCCACCGAACTTATCGTTATTATGAAAGGCCAAAAAATAGAGGAAAGTTGGCTCAAAAAATACGATTTTAAAGTTTACAACCTCCAAATTAAAGACTTGTTTTCCTCAAAAATCCTCTTTAAGTTTAAAAACTAACCACCCTTAGGAGGTTTTTAAATGAAGAAAGGGCTCTTTTTAAAAGAACTTACTAACGAAGAGGACAAAAAACTTTTCACCGAACTCTATGAAACCGACGAAGAATTTAAAGAATGGGTGGATAGACATTACGAACTAAATGTTAAAACCGATAAGTTAGAAAAACATAACCCTATGAGTTCGGCCTTAGAAAAAGAATTGGAGGCCATGAAGAGGGAAAAATTACACTTAAAAGACCTTATATGGGCAAAATTCAACCAATACAAAAAACAAAAAATGGCTAAACAATAAAATACCCTTAGGGTTTTTCGCCCTTTTCTAACTTTTGGAGGAAGATACTAACAGCTTCCTCAAATCGGTTTTGACATTTGAGAATAACCTCAATAAGTTCCCTAACGGCTCCGTCTCCACCTTTTTTGGTCGTAATGTAATCTACGACCTCTTTGATTTCCTCGGGGGCGTCGGCTACGGTGGCAGAAACTCCAACGGCCTTTAACACGGGAAAATCGTTCCAATCGTCGCCGATATAGCAAACCTCTTCGGCGGTCAGGTTAAAGGTTTTTAAAGCTTCCTCAAGGGCGGCAAGCTTATTTTTTACCCCCATTTTTATAAAGGCACATTTGAGGTCTTGACATCTTTTTAATACAACTTCGTCGCTCCGACCGGTTATTACCCCTATTTTTATTCCAACAGCTCTAAGGAGGTTTATACCTAAACCGTCCCTAACGTTGAAAAATTTTGCTATTTTTATTTCCCCGTTGGGAAAGGGAACATAGTAAACCCTACCGTCGTTTAAAATTCCATCAACATCCATTAATAGGAGTTTTACCTTTTTGAATTTCTCACAAAGGTGGGTAGAGATTTGCATATCTATATCTATAGCATGGCTAAAAAATTTAAATTTCCACTCAAATTTATTTCTCAGGAAAGTTCCGCCTTCTTGGTGGCTACCCACATTATCGGGGGCGTATTGGCCGGCCTTTTGGTCGGTTATGTGGTTGACAGCTTATTTAACTCTTCCCCGTGGGGGCTGTTGATATTTTTCCTTTTGGGAATAATAGCAGGCTTTAAAAACGCCTACCAAGAGATGAACCGCCTGGTGGAAAAGGAAAATAAAACTACCTTAAAAACTACCGACCAATCTAGCTCCGACGAAAGTTTGTCAAAAATAGAACAAAAAAAAGAATAGTTAAGTTTTTTAATTCCCTTTTAGGGTTTTAATAAATCTTGCAATTGAAGGTTTGATTAAAACAACCCTTTTAAGGTCGTTTAAAATAAAACAAATGAAAGTAGTTATTGCTTATGACATTTCCGACGACCAAAGGAGAAATAAAGTCTCTCAACTCTTGTCTTCTTACGGATACCGCTACCAACTTTCGGTTTTCTATATTCCCAATATAACCCGAACCGAGTTATCCCGTTTGGTCTCCCGTTTAAGGAAGCTTATAAATAAGCACCAAGACCGCGTAAGGGTTTACATAGTCGATAAACTCGAGTGGGTGGAAGGATATATATACGAACCTTGGGAAAGTTTTAGGGTTTTTTAAACCTAAAATTCTTAGACTTAAATGGAAAGGGAAAAATACAATCCCCGAAAGGTAGAGAAAAAATGGCAACAAAAGTGGGAAGAAAATAAAGCCTTTAAGGCCCAAGAGGGAAAACCCAACAAAAAATATGTCCTCGAAATGTTCCCCTATCCTTCGGGAAACATTCATATGGGGCACGTTAGAAACTACACCATAGGAGACGCCGTAGCTCGCTACCTTAAAATGAAAGGGGCCAACATTCTTCACCCCATGGGTTGGGACGCTTTCGGTTTACCGGCCGAAAATGCGGCGATAAAACATAAAATTCACCCCGCCGAGTGGACAAAGAAAAACATTGAAAACATGAAAAGGCAACTCAAACTGTTGGGGCTTTCCTACGATTGGGATAGGGAAATAGCCACCTGTGAACCCGATTATTACAAATGGAACCAATGGATTTTCCTAAAAATGTTGGAAAAAGGAATAGCCTACCGCAAAAGTGCGGTGGTTAACTGGTGCCCCTCCTGCGAAACCGTCTTGGCCAACGAGCAAGTTATAGAAGGGAGATGTTGGCGTTGTGATACGCCTATAGTTCAAAAAGAAATCCCTTCTTGGTATTTGAAAATTACCGCCTACGCCGACCAACTCTTAGAAGACCTCGAAAAACTCAAAGGAAAATGGCCCGACAGGGTTATAGCCCAACAGAAAAATTGGATAGGAAAAAGCGAAGGGGCGGAAATTATTTTTGAAGTCCCCGAAACGGGCGATGAAATTGTGGTATTTACAACCCGCCCCGATACATTATTCGGAGTGACCTTTCTAGTTTTAGCTCCCGAACACCCGCTAACCCAAAAACTGGCTAAAGGAACTCCCCAAGAAAAGCAAGTTGAAGAATTTTTAAAGCGTATAAAAAGCCTTCCAGTAGAGGAACGCCGCAGGGTAAAAGAAAAAGAAGGTGTATTCCTAGGTCGTTATGCCCGCCACCCGCTTACGGGCGATTTAATACCCGTATGGACTGCCAACTATGTTTTAGCCGAATACGGAACCGGTGCTATAATGGCCGTCCCCGCCCACGACGAAAGGGACTATGAATTTGCGGTTAAATATGGGCTACCTATAAGGCAGGTTATAGTTCCTGAGGACTAAACTTTCTCTTTTCGGTTTTTATTTATTTCTTCCTAAGGAAGGTCTTAACAACCTAAGACGTTCCAATATAAGGACAATCTTTAAGTATGATAATCCGACGAATTTTCCCCGCTAAGGATATCGTTGAAATCCACGAGGAGCTTAGACGGATTTACGGAAATAACTTCGTGGTAATAGAAATCAACCGCGTTAAGGAAAAAAGTCTTCCTTTTTTACCCTTTCTGGCAAAGGAATACACCGAGGTGATAATAGAAATACCCGACGAGGAACCTATACAAAAACAAAGAAAACCTATTAAAGAAAGCTCTCAAAAAGCCACACCCTTAGGGGAAAGTTCTTTTAAGGAAGCCCTTGAAAAGGAACTCCTACTAAAAAGCTTGGAAGAACTTAAAAAGGAATTGGCTACTTTAAAGGAAGCCCTTTCAAAGCAGAAAGTGAAAAAAATTAACCTTACTTGGGATAAAGGAAAACCAAAACTGGATAAAGAAGATGAAAAATTCTTAAACCAATTGGGGGATGAGGCTTTAAATTTATTCGACCTTTTACTGGAAAAAGGTGTCGATGAAAAACTTATAGTAGAAATCTTAAAGCACGCCACCGGTTTCGATATTGAAAACAAAATTTTCGACCTAAAGGACCAACCATTAAACGCCCTTGCCACGGCCTTTGAAGAATTATTTACCTTCGGAAGGTTGGAAAATTCGGAGGAACAAACAATAGTTTCCCTAATAGGCCCAACCGGTGTGGGAAAAACTACAACGATAGCCAAAATAGTGTCCAATTTGGTTTTAAATCACAACAAAAAGGTGGGTGTTATTTCCTTGGATACTTTTAGGGTTGGTGGAACCCAAAGATTGGAAAACTATTTGAAGGTGTTGGAAATTCCCTTTCGCAAAGCGGATACAAAAAAAGCTTTCGATGTAGCTTTGGAAGATTTTTCCGACAAAGACTTTATTTTTGTCGATATAGCCGGCCGAAGCATCTATGATGAGCTTTCTTGGAAGGAGGTTTTCAATATTTTTTCCTCCCTCGAAGAGGAGAAATTAAAAATCCTCCTTACCGTTAGCTTCACAATGAGCGAAGATACGATTTTAGAAATTTATAACCATTTAAAACGCTACAAACTGGACGGTTGGGTTTTCACAAAGGCCGATGAAACCCGTAAAAGGGGAGTAATTCTGAATGTTTTGGCCAAAACGCAAATGCCGCTTTTTTATATTACCAATGGCCAAAAGGTTCCCCACAACCTACTTGTAGGAAGCCCTATCAACCTTGCAAAAGTTATACTTGAATAAGTTAATTTATAGTAAGAGGCGCAATGGAGAAAGAAAAACAATTAGCCATTTTTGAGCAAAACATAGGTGTAAATACGGTTCCCTACATAGCCGTAGGCGGTGGTAAGGGCGGCGTCGGCAAAACTATGGTAACTTATCTCTTAGCAAAGCGCCTTAGCAAATTAGGAAAGGTTTTAGTTTTGGACGCCGATATGGGGCTTCCCGACTTCTATATACTCAGCGGCGTTAAACCTAAAAGATATTTGGAAGAATACTTCGAAGGAAGGGCTACGTTGGACGATATTGTTACCCAAATTGACCATAACCTATATTTAATGAGTCCCAAAAGCGGAGACGACTATTTGGTTTCTCTGGACAACAAACAGGCGATGGAACTTCTAACCAAGTTGGAGGAATACATTGTTAACAATTACAACTACTTCCTCATAGACCTGGGGGCGGGAATTCACAAAATAAACCAACTAATTTTTGCAACCGTCCATTATCCCGTGTTAGTAGTTACACCCGACATAATGTCGATAATAGATGCCTACGCTTTTGTTAAAACCGTTTTCCAAAACTTTAGGAAAACCTACTTTTATGCAATCGTAAACCAAACAAGAACCGATTTGGACTACAAAAAGACCATAAATGTTTTGAGGAAATCGGTTAAATCCTTCCATAAAAATATAGAAATCGAAGGCTTGGGGCATATACCTTTTAATCCGCGTCTATCTCAGGGCGATATTCCCGATGAAATCAATAAATACGTAGATGAAATACTAAAAAATATGTTAAAAAATCGCTACAAACAGGTTGAAGAGAAAAAAGGCTTTTGGAGTAAAATTGCCAGTTTCTTCCGTAGGTAAGAAAAAGTTTTTTACTCGAACATAGCTTCGACAAATTTTTCGGGGTCGAAGGGTTCTAAATCCTCTATTCCTTCGCCCACACCCACAAATTTAACAGGAATTTTTAGATTTTTGCAGATTGGAATTATAGCCCCCCCTTTGGCGGTGCCGTCCAACTTTGTTAAAACAATCCCGCTTACATCTACCGCCGAAGCAAACATTTTCGCCTGGTTTAAGGAGTTTTGGCCTATAGTTGCGTCCAGAACTAAAAGAACCTCCGAAGGTTGGCTTTGGTCAAACTTTTTCACCACCTTAACCAGTTTTTGCATCTCCCTTAGGAGGTGCTCCTTTGTGTGGAGGCGGCCGGCTGTATCCACCAGCACGACGTCATAATTTTCGCTAAAAGCCTTTTGCAAACCTTTGTAAAGAACCGCACCCGGGTCTGCCCCCTCCCTATCTCCAACAAAGTCCACACCGGCCCTATCGGCCCAAGTTTTAAGCTGTTCGGTTGCTGCCGCCCTGAAGGTGTCGGCGGCCACTATAAGAACCTTTTTCCCGCCTTTCTTTAGCTTGTAGGCCAATTTTCCGATAGAGGTTGTTTTTCCGCTTCCATTAACACCCACAAACATAACCACCGCAGGAATTCCCTGCAGTTGAAATTCCCCTTTGCAGTTTTTGAGAATTTCCTTAAAGCGCTTTTTGAGGAAATCTTTAACTTCCTCCACATTGGTAAATTTCTTTTCTCTTATTTCCTCTACCAGGTTAACCGCCGTATCGACCCCTACATCGAGTTTTATTAAAAGCTCCTCCAATTGCTCGTAAAATTCTTCATCTACCTCTTTGTGTTGTTTGAAAAAGCTATCTAACTTCAATAGTTGACGGGTTTTCTTTAAACCTCTTTTGAATTTTTCTAAAAGACTTTCCTTTTTAGGTTCTTCCATCAACAAAGCAACTGCCGAGGGAGGTAAGTTTTCCTTACCAACTTCCTTTAAAAGTTTTTTCGCCTCTTCAATATGGTTAGCCTTTACAAGGGCCTCAAAATAAATTTGTGTCAACTCTTGGTTTTCCTTATAACGCTCCTTAAGGGAGTTTATTACATCCTTATATTTACCCTCTTTTAGGAGCTTTCTTAAATCACCCACCGAAAGAGGTTTTTGGGTCTTCTTTCGTCTAAAAAATCCGAAAACCATGGCAGTCTATAAATATTAAGGCCTTTCTTTATAAAGAATGCTTGACGAAGTCAATTTTATTTGATAAAATAACCTCACCAGTGTTTAAAAACATCCATGTTAGTAATTCTCAAAAAATCTCTTTACCAAGGGGGAAATAATGACCAACGAATTTGAAAAGCTCTTAGAAGAGTATCTCAAAAAAGAAGAAGAACAACAATTTCAAAGAGGTCAGGTAGTTAAAGGAACTGTTGTAGCCACCGATGACAACAACGTTTATGTGGACATTGGCTACAAAATAGAGGCCATTCTCCCCAAAGAAGAGCTAGAAGCCGAAGGTAAGGAAGTAAATGTCGGTGACGAAATAGAAGCTGTTTTGGTAAAAATAACCAACCGCCTACAGCACCCCAGACTATCCCTAAAACCCCTAAAAATTAAAAAGGCAATAGAAGAAATAAGACAGGCAAAAGGAAAACTCAAGCCCTTCGAAGCAACAGTTGAAAGATTGGTTGAAAAAGACGGTAAAGTGGTCGGCTACTTGGTAAATATAAACGGAATAAGGGCCCTTCTACCCGCCGCAGAAGCGTTGAAACAGCTAAAAGAGGGCGATACTGTAAAAGTAATAGTTACAGATTTCCGCCAAAGGGGTAAACAGCTAAGAATTACCGTATCCCAGAAAAAACTCGAAGAACTTGAAAGAAAACGCCTTATAGAGAAATACAAAAAACAGATTAAAGAAGGCGATGTTGTAGAAGGAAGGGTAATCAAAATAGACCCCAACAAAGGAATAACTCTATTGGTAAAAAAAGCATTACGCGGATTCATACCTTTAAATGAGCTTTCCTGGGGAAGAAACAGAAACCCCTTCGATTACGCCGAAGTGGGCGAAAGACTCCGTGCCAAAGTTCTCGGTTGGAGCAAAGATGACGCATTCCTATACCTCAGCTTGAAACAGCTTAAACCTAATCCTTGGGAAAATATTGAAGAAAAATACAAAGTGGGCGAAAAATATCCCGCCCGTGTTGTTGGTCTAATAGATAAAGGTGCTTTTGTAGAACTTGAAGAGGGTGTAGAAGCTTACGTTCCAAAAACCGAGATAGCTTGGAATATAATTCCCGAACATCCCAAAGAACTATTGGAAAAAGGCCAAAAAGTTGATGTGGTTATTACAAGAATCGACAAAGAAAAACAAAGAATTGGAGCCTCCATCAAAAGAGCCCAACCCAGACCTTGGGAAGCCTTCTACGACCAACACGGTGCCGGCAGCGTGGTTAAAGGTAAAGTGGTGGGCATTGAAGGCAACCGCGTAATAGTAGAATTGGCTCCCGGAGTAGTAGGATTTGTAACCAAAGGAAACCTTAGCTGGCTACCCGTTAAGAACATAGAAGATGTGGTTAAAGTAGGCGAAGAACGCGAATTTATGGTTCTCGGACTAAGCAGAGACCAAATAAGGTTGGGCCTAAAGCAACTCCAACCCAATCCTTATGAAGAGCTAAAAGAACAATACGGAGAGGAAGCAACAGTAAAACTACCCGTGGAAGGTGTAACCAAAGGCGGATATATATTAAGATTCCCCAACGGTGTAGAGGCCTTTATGCCCAAACGTGAAGCTACAAGAAGACTAAAACCCGGCGAGGAAGTAGAAGTAAGAATAGTAACCATAGACCCCGAAAAACAAAGGGTTGTTGTTTCCATGAAACAGAAAGAACAAGAAGAAGAAAAGCAGCTATTCCAAGAATTTGTTTCCACCCAAGCGGCCGAAACATCAGGCGGATTTACTCTCGCCGATATTCTAAAAGCCAAATTGGGTGGCAAAAAGTAATTTCCCCCTTGGGGTTTTCCTTTTTACAAACCCGATTTTTCTTATAAAATCCTTTTTATGGAACACCTTTCAAAGGAACAATTAGAGTTTTTAAAAAATCTTCTACTCCAACGGAAAAGAGAAGTTCTCCAAAGGTTAAAAACTTTCCACGAAAGTGAAAGTTCCAAAGTTTCCACCGAGGTCGGAGATGAAATAGACCATGCCGATTGGGAGATGGAAAGGTTTAACCAATTCCGTTTAAGAGAAAGGGAGACTCTTTACCTTAAAAAGGTGGAATATGCTCTAAAAAAAATTGAGGCCGGAACTTACGGAATTTGTGAAAACTGCGGAAAGCCCATTAGCTTTGAAAGGTTAAAGGCCCGCCCTGTGGCAATTTACTGCATAGAGTGCAAGAAAATATTAGAACAGCAGGAAGATTAAATTACATATTCCTTATTTAGATTGGTTTTTTATAGAACCTTCTGTGGAATTTAAGAGATTTTGCAGTTCGGGAATAGGCACTATCTGTTTTAGAGGTTTTTGAGGGGGAACCCCTTTTACATACTCCTCGGTAGAAAATCTAATTTGCAGTTCTACACGGGCATTTTTTCTTAACAATTTTTTATTTTTGCCTGTGTAGAGGGGATTTAAACTGTCCATAGCTTGGGCAACTAATTTATTTCTATCCATTCCGTGGGCTATCAAAAATCTAACTACCTCGGTAGCTCTTTTAGCCGACAAAAGCCATTGGTCGCATTCGGTGGTTATTTTTTCCTTACAGTGGAGCCATTTATATTTAGGTTCCTCGTGTGGGTAAGTATAACCTACAACAACCAAACGGTAAGGAGCTTTTATTTCCTTAAACAGCGGTATTAACTTTATTAAAGCTTCCTTAAAGCGGGGTTTTAATTTAAAATCCCCTTCGTCGAAGCTAATATCTATGGGAAATCTAATTGTTACGTTATTTTTTGAAATAATCACTTTAAAAACGTTGTAAGGGTAAATTTTTCTTAATAGAACCTCCGCCTTATAAGCCAAAATTGTGTATCTTTGCGGAACGAAGGGCGGAACTATCGAAACCGGCGGCAGGGGGGCCTTTCCAAAATAGAAAAAGGAAATAAAACGGGAAAAGGTTGTCACATTAATAACCGACAAAGAAAAAAGAAAAACAAAAAAAGTTAATAAAAGGGTCATAAGGTCGCCGTAAGTGGTTAGCCATATGGGCGGTTTCTTACACTCCTCTTGTTTACTTTTTCTGTTCATGTTCAAACCTCAATAAGCTTCTTTTCCTACCTTTATAACAATTTCTATTCTGCGATTTTTGGCCCTTCCCTGAGGTGTTTTATTGGATGCTATTGGGTGGGTGTCTGCATAGCCTGCCGCCGAAAGTTTATTTTTAGGATAACCCCACCTAAGGAAATATTGAACTATTGTGATAGCCCTTAGTAGGGATAAATCCCAATTGTCCACTATAAGGGGATACTTATAAATAGGCCTATTGTCGGTATGTCCCTCTATTCGTAAATCCAAATTCCGTGCTTTCAAAATTTTACAAACTTCCTTCAATAAGGGTAAATATTTGGGATTAGGTATATATTGGCCCTCTCCAAAAAGGTTGTCGGCAGGGATACGGATTACGAATTCTTTTTCCTTTACAAGAAAATCTACTTTAATTCCTCCTTTTTCTAAAACCTCGACGGCCTTTGAAGCCGCTATTTCTGCAGCCGACCATCTTTCTAATCGAGGATACAGTTTAAATAACGGTTCGATTGGTGGATTTTCCAATCCCGTGGGTTTTTCTACCTTGTAAGGTTGAATTCCCCAAAAAATTTGAAGTGTTCTTATAAACTGGGCAAATTTTTCGGGAGAAATGGTGCTCATAGAGAAGAGAAAAACGAAAAAAGTTAATAGCAAAGTAACCAGGTCGGAGTAGGTAAGCATCCACAGAGGATAGGGGGGACAGCGTCTATTTTTCTTTTTCTTCTCCATTTAAAAACCTCTAAAAAAAAGATTAAAGATTAATGGGGAGCTAAAAAGATACTTGTTCCGTTTAAAGAAATTGAAGATAGAGGCTTAAACGACCTCTTCGCTTTCTATACCCGCCAGCAATGCCAATTTTTGGGCTATAACCCTGGGGTTTTCTCCTTCAACAATCATAACTATACCTTCGGCGTAAAGTTGTTTAACAAGCAGGATTTTATCGGCGTAAATCCTCAACTTATTTGCTATGGGAACCCCGAAAACGTTGGCCAACACTGCACCGTAGAGGGTAGTCACCAAAGCTACCGCCATAGCGGGGCCGAGTTTGGAAGGTTCATTTAAATTTTTCAACATTTGAATGAGACCAATTAGCGTACCTATCATTCCGTAGGCGGGGGCAAAGTTTGCAAACATTTCCCAAAATTGGATTTCCAACTGCCATTTCTTTTCTTCGTTTTCCAGCATGGCCTCAACCACTTTTTTGAGCGTTTCGGCATCGGCACCGTCGACCAGCATTTTTATAGCGTCACCCAGCATAGGGTCGTGGGAATAGTATTCGGGCAGGTCGTTTTCCAGCGATAGTATTCCTTCCCTTCTGGCTTTTTGGGCTATGCTCACTATGTAAGCCACTTCTTCTTCAAAGGAGGGAACTTTAGGAAAGATAGCTTTAAAAAAGGCCTTTACACCTTTAATAAAATCCCCCAAAGGGAAGGCTATTAAAAGGGAAGAAAAAACACCACCGAAAACGATAACTACCGAAGGAATATTTATAAAACCGCCCAATCCTCCGGAAATTTTTATAGAAAGAAATATGAGAACCCAAGCCGCAACTATACCTATAAGGGTTGCTATATCCATGGTGTTTATTTAATTATCAAATAAACTTTCTTTGGTTTGAAGTTTTAAACCCTTTTGCGGTCTTCGATAATATCCTTATAAGCCCATTTTCGGAGAATATTTTTAATTTCCTCCAAAGTTAGTTGGGGTTTTTCATACATTCCTTTAGCTTCCCTTTGGCGTTGGGCTTCGTAAAGTATAACTGCCGTGGCTACCGAAACATTTAAACTTTGGGCCATGCCATACATGGGTATTACCACATTAAAATCCGCAACTTGGGCTACCTCTTCGCTAACCCCATCCAGTTCGTTACCAACTATTACAACGGTAGGTTTGGTATAGTCCACTTCCCTAAAATGGAGAGAGTTTTCAGCCAACCGTGTGGCAACTATTTGAAAACCCTTCTCTTTGAGTTTTTTTAAGGTTTCCACCGCATTATTTACCTTATGAAGGAAAACCCATTTATGGGAACCCATGGTTATATGCTCGTTGTAAATTTTTGTTTTATTACCTTCGTAGGTGTAATAAATATTCAACACCCCTACGGCGTCGGCGGTTCTTATAAGGGCGGAAAAGTTATGTTCATTTTTAACATTTTCCGAAAATAGAACTAAGTCCTTTTGTCGCCTTAGGAGGATTTCGACCAATTTTTTCAACCTTTGGGGTTCTACCAGATAGTTTTCCCCTTCGAGAGCTTTTAAAACTTCTTCCACCTTTTGTTGGAATTTTGCTTCTTTTAGTTCCATCGATTGGAAAAAATATTTTTAATATCTGTTGGGGTTAATACTTTTCCTATGAAAGTTACAGCGGTCGGTGGTGGAACAGGCTTATCCTCCCTTTTGAAGGCTTTGAAAATTCTGGTTAAAGAAGGAATTATTAAAGATTTAAATGCGGTGGTTACCGTTGCCGATTCGGGCGGTTCCACCGGAAGACTCAGAAAGGATTACAATATTCCCGCCCCCGGAGATATAAGGAATTGCATAGTCGCGTTGGCCGAAAGCGAGGAGCTTCTTAAAGAGTTGTTTCAATATCGGTTCACCGACGGAGAGCTAAAAGGACACGCTTTTGGAAATTTATTTCTAACCGCCTTAACCCAGATAACGGGCAATTTCTTAGATGCGGTTAGATACTCTTGCCAAATTTTGAAAACAGCAGGTGAAATATTACCTTCAACTATAGAAAACGTTCATTTGGTCGCAAAGTTCGACAACGGACAAGTAATAAAAGGAGAGGACAAAATTCCCGAATATGCGAAAAAGAGCGGTAAAAAAATAGTTGAAATTTGGCTGGAACCGAGAGAGGTTAAAGCTCCTATCGATACGGTGGAAGCCTTACTGGGGGCCGACTATATTATTGTAGGGCCGGGTAGTTTTTACACCAGCATAATCCCCAACTTCCTTATAGAGGACATTAAGCAAGCCTATAAACAGTCCAAAGCTAAAAAGATTTTCATAGTTAATGCTATGACCCAACCGGGCGAAACGGACGGTTTTTCAGCCTTCGACCACGTGCAAAAATTTGTAGAAATTACCAGCCTCCCTTATCCCGATATAGCCCTAGTAAATACCCGAATGCCCTACTATCGACTTTTGAAAAGGTATTTAAAAGAGGGTCAGGAGCCGGTTGTTCCCGACGTTGCAAAATTCGCACGCCACAATATCAAAGTAATTGCCGAAGACCTTATAGGGGACGACGATAATTTCATTAAACATTCTCCCCAAAAGGTGGCCCAAATACTTAAAAACCTATTTATGGAGAAAAATGAAAAATAGACTAAAAAGGGTTTAATTGTGTTTTTCCAACCATCGGTAGGCTAGGTAAGCCAAAAATCCCGCCCCTATGGGGAGGGTGTCCTCGTCTATGTCAAACTTTGAACTGTGTAAGGGGTGAATTATTCCTTTCTTCTCGTTTCTTATTCCCAACCTAAAATAGGCTCCCGGCACCTTTCTAAGGTAAAAGGCAAAATCTTCACCCCCCATGCTCGGTTCGGAAAGTTCTACAAAACCATCTTCCCCAAGGAGTTCCTTTATAACTTTAATCCCGAATTCGGTAACCTTTTCATCGTTTATCACCGGAGGGTAACCTTCTATGTATTCATATTTGTATGCCCCGCCGTAGGAAAGGGTTGTTCCCCAAACCGCCTTTTCTATCCAATTTTTAACCTGTTTGCGGATATTTTCATCGAAGGTTCGGACTGTTCCTTCAAAAACTACCTCGTCGGGTATTTGGTTGGGAGCATACCCTCCGCGGATTTTCCCTATTGTTACAACCACCGGTTGGAAAGGGTTAACTTCGCGGCTCACTATGTGGTGAATGGTGTTTATTGCTTGGGCGGCCATCAATACGGGGTCTATTCCCATATGGGGTTTGGATGCGTGGGCCGATTTCCCTATTATCCTTACACGGAAAAAATCGGCGGCTGCCATCATCGGGCCTTTTCTAACCCCAATTTTGCCGCTTTCTATTTCGGGGTATACG
This sequence comes from Aquificota bacterium, assembly GCA_013153315.1. GTDB lineage: Bacteria > Aquificota > Aquificia > Aquificales > QOAS01 > QOAS01. The sequence continues at coordinate 30,941 of JAADES010000048.1, read as the reverse complement.
TGAAGGCCAAAAATCACCGAAATGTCGTCGCAAACCCCATGCTCGACCAACTTTTTTGCACCGCTGCAGGCGGGATTTTCTTCGCACGATTGGAAGATTAGCTTAACGTTTCCCTTTAGTTGGTCTTTAAATTTTTGTAGGATTTTAGCCGCACCCAAAACCATAGCGGTATGGGCATCGTGTCCGCAGGCGTGCATTACCCCCTCTATGCGGGATTTATAGGGAACCTCGTTCTTTTCCTCTATGGGAAGGGCATCTATATCGGCCCTTAGGGCTACGGTGGGAGCCTTCTTGTCCTTTCTTATGTAGGCTACAACCGAAGGGGTATCGGCATAGTGGGGATAAATTTCCTCTATACCGAACTCTTTGAGTTTTTTAACAATAAATTCGGCGGTGTTGTATTCTTCCCCCGATAATTCGGGAAATTGGTGGATATGTCTACGCCACTGAATTAACTCTTCTTTTATTTTTTGGGCTTCCTGCCAGATTTGTTTTTTTAGCTCTTGGGCGGGCATAAGTAATTAAAAGCTAACAGCGGAAATTCTTTGTAAGACCATAAGAAGGCAAAGATAAAATCCAAAAAAAAGAAGTTTTTTTTATTACTTTTCGGGTTTTATTCTTATTAGAACCTCGTCGGGGTTTACTTGTTCACCAACCCTAACGAGGATTTCCTCAACAGTTCCGCTAACGGGGGCGTGAACTTCGTTAGCCATTTTCATAGCTTCCACTATTAGGAGAACATCGCCCTCTTTAACTTTGTCACCAACGTTAACTTTAATTTCGGTAACTTTTCCGGATACGGGGGAGGTAACGTCTCCAATACCCCTGGGTTTGGGTCTTTTTCCTACCGCTATTGTTCCTTCGGGTGTTTCGGTAAATCCGCCGCTCATTACTTGGGCTTCCCTAATGGGTTGAACCATTACTTCCTCAAGTTTTCCGTCAATTCTTATAAAGTAGGGTCTACCCGAAGGGGTTCTTTCTCCGACGCCCGCAATTTCTATGTGGTAGGTTTCGCCGTGAACGGTAACTTGGAATTCGTAGGGAGCCAAACATTCTTGGGGAACTTCCTCGAGGCTTTCTTCCACTTCGGGGGGAGGAACTTCTCCCTTTTCGAATTTTTCGCGCCATTCGAAGAACTCTTTGGCTACAACGGGCAATATAGCATAGGAAAGTATATCTTCCTCGCTGCGGGCCCCGGCTTCTATTGCCTCTTTTTTAATTTTGTCCAACATAGGAGGCAATAGGTCAGCCGGTCTTATGTCGTAAATAGGTTTCTCGTCGCCGAGAATTTTTTTGATTAGTTCTTCCTTTATAGGGCCGGGGGGTCTACCATATAGACCTTTCACGTAGTCCTTAACTTCCTTCGTTATTACTTTATAACGCTCTCCGTGAATCACATTCATTAGGGCCTGAGTTCCCACTATTTGGGAGGTGGGTGTTACCAAGGGAGGGTATCCTAAATCTTCCCTAACACGAACAACCTCTTCCAGCACCTCGTTTAGTTTATCTTCCAATCCCTGTTCCTTTAGTTGGGACATGAAATTGGTTATCATTCCGCCGGGAATTTGGTGGATTAGAACATCTACATCGGGCCACGGGGGTGCTACGTCATATTTTTTGTATTTCTTTCTTACTTCAACCATATAGTCGCCCACTTCTTTGTATTTCTGCATATCTACGGGTATTTCGTAGCCGAATTCCCTTAGGGCGTAAATCATTGTTTCTCCGGTGGGGTGGGCGGTTTGGAGCGACATCGAATAGGTATCGGTGTCTATTATGTCGACGCCGGCTTCAACGGCCTTTAGGTAGGTCATCATTGCCAAAGCCGAGGTGGTTTGGGCATGCAGATGAACGGGTAAACCTATTTCTTCTTTTAGTCTTTTAATAAGTTCGTAGGCCACTTTTGGAGATAGGAGGCCCGCCATATCCTTTATGGAGATGATGTCAACATTTAGGTCGGCCAACTGTTTGGCTATTTCTACATACTTATCAATTGTGTGAACGGGGCTTATTGTGTAGGAAATTGCTCCTTTTACTATGGCCCCCGCCTCCTTTGCCGATTTTATAGCCCTTTCCATATTTCGAACATCATTTAGGGCGTCGAAAACTCTAACTACATCTATACCGTCGTCGATGGCCTTTTTAACAAAAGCGTCCACCACATCGTCGGGGTAGTGTTTATAACCAACCAACGATTGGCCTCTTATTAGCATTTCAAGGCGGGAGTTTTTGGCCACTTCACGGAATTTTTTTAGTCTTTCCCAAGGGTCTTCTTTTAGATAGCGTAGGCAGACGTCAAAGGTTGCACCGCCCCAAACTTCCAAAGACCAAAAACCGCATTTATCGAGTTTTTCTACCGCGGGAAGTAAATCCTCGGTTCTTACTCTGGTGGCTAATAAACTTTGAATTCCATCTCGGCAGGTTACATCGGTAAATTCAACCCGCCTTTTGGTTTGGTTTTCTTTTAATTCCATCGATAGGAACCTCCCTATAGGGTTTTTTCTTGTGTTGCAAAAATTGTATTGTAGAGTTTCCGGAATGGTATTTTTTTTTGCAAAGGTAGGTAGAATAAATTTCAATCCTTCCTTGGGGCTTTCTTAAATTAATGCAAAACCTTTAAAAGGAATAAAAAAATTTTCCAACGGCAGGGTAAATGTTTTAAAAGTCCATAAAGGGGAAAAACTTAAAGAAAGAATCAATTAAAGGAACGGGGTTCTTGGTTGTTATCCCCCTGCTGGGAGGCTATTTTTTCCTGTAAAATCTGGGCGTGGATATTGCTCATTAAATTCTTAATGAACTCTATGCGGTCTTTGCAAACAAACCTTTCCCTAACAGCCTTATAGGCGTTTTGGGCTATCAGTTGTCTGTCCTCGTCATTTTCCATATAGAAGAGCAGCTTTTCCTCAATATCCATGCGGTCGAGGGGGTTGTAAGCAATTACCTCTTCTTGAGGTTTGAAGAAGCTGGGTAGCGTAGAGCGGAAATTAATCATTAAAGCGGTTTCACAGGCGGCCACTTCCAGGGGAGTGAAGCCTATAGAGCTGGGCACAAAGGTAGGGAAGGCGGTCAATACCATTTTTGCTCGGTTGAAATAAGAGACCCTATCTTCGAAGGAGGTTATTTGGGCTACGCTAAAGCCTTCGGGCAAAGCTCCTTCGGCCCTTCCCACTATTGTTAGTTCCGTTCCTTCGAGGAAGTTTAAGATAAACCAATTTCGCCGTGCGGTAGTGTAAGCCGATATGTGGGCCAGAAATGCAAAGTAGGCTTTAGGATTTTCCTGACGGAATTTGTTAAAGCTTTCTTGAAATTGGGGGTTCATCAGCGGTAGCAAGTATTCCACTGCAACAACGGGAATTATCTCGGGGTTGCGGAAGCAAAATTCTCCAACTTCAAGGGCAAAATCCCTAACTGCTTGGTCCATTACCTGCGACCAGCTTTCAACTATTAGGGCAGGGTCGACCGCATCGCCGGCAAACACCAAGTTAATATCTTTTTCCCCTTTTGGCGGTATCAACCTTAAATTTACACACGGGGTGAAATAAAAGATGTTTTGAAAACCTAAGGAGGCTAAAAATTCACCATATCTAAGGTCGGTAATTAAAAATACGGTGTTGGTGCTACCGCGGAGGTTAAAGATATTTTCTACATGAAATAAAGGGTCTTCGGTAAAAACCGTAAAGTGGACAAAACCTAAAACTTCATGCAGAGGTTTCTTTTCATTTTCCTTTTGACCCCATATAATGCCTTTGGTGTTGAAATCTATCCCAAAAAGGGGTTTGAAATCTTCAATTTCCTTAACTGTTTTTGCTACGTTTGCGGTATCTATTTTGAAAGTTTTAAGTTCGAATTTCGAATCGGGCAAAAGCGTTTTAATGCTCTCTATAAGGTGAAGGTCGGAAAATCCTTCAAATCCGCTTAGTAATAGGGCAACTTTAATTTTTTCCATCAAAGGAAAAAATGATAATTCCCCCGAAGGTTTTTAATGGCCTAACCGAAAGAGCATAAAATTTTGTAAAACCCACTTTTGGAACTAATTTTTCCTTCCTTGATGGGTGAAAAAAATAAGCAAACAACCAAAGAGGAAAAACAAAAAGGTAAACTTGGAAAGGTTGTAATAGTGGGAAGGCCCAACGTAGGGAAATCCACACTCTTCAACAAACTAATAGGAAAAAGAAAAGCGGTAGTGGAGGACAAACCGGGGGTAACCCGCGATAAGTTGGAGGATATAGCCAAATGGCAAAACAAAGTTTTCAAATTGGTAGACACAGGCGGTTATATGCCCAACGTGGACGACTTTTTCCTGCCCAAAGTTAGGGAGCAAGTTCAGAAGGAACTACCCGACGCCGATGCCATACTATTTGTGGTGGACGGAAAAGAAGGCTTAACTCCCCTCGATGAACAAATCGCCCAAATGCTAATGCCCTACAAAGATAAGGTTTATGTAGTTATCAACAAAGTTGACAGTAAGAAGGCCGAAGATAACATTTATGATTTCTACAAATTTCCTTTCAAAGGATACTATCCCGTTTCCGCTATCCACGGCACCGGGTTGGGAGATTTACTGGAAGACCTTACAAAGGAAATTCCTACCTCTACAGTAGAACCTGAGGAAGAAGAAAAGCAAAAGGAAGAATTAAAAAACATTCCCAAGATTGCACTGGTTGGACGTCCCAACGTGGGTAAGTCATCGTTGTTTAACAAAATAGTTGGCGACGAAAGAACTATAGTATCTCCAATTGCGGGAACCACCGTCGATGCTATAGATATGTTGGTAGAACGAAACGGAAAGAAGTATCTCTTTATAGATACCGCCGGTATTAGAAGACCTTCCAATGTGGATTATGGAACGGAATTTTTCGCCGTAAACCGTAGTTTAAACGCTATAGACCGCGCCGATATTTGTGTTTTGGTTATCGACGGTAAAGAGGGCGTTACCCACCAAGACCAACGATTAGCCGGCTTAATCCAAAGGCGCGGTAAAGGGTTGGTTATCGATGTGAATAAGGTCGACCTTCTACCGCTTCCCCCCGAAGAGGCAACAAAGCAGGTTAAGAAAAGGTTATTTTTTGTAGATTACGCACCTGTTGTTTACACTATGGCCAAAACAGGCGAAGGTTTGGAAAATCTCTTTAAAGCTATCGACAAAGTTTGGGAGGATTACAACAAACAGCATAAGACTTCCTTTGTTAACAACTGCATCAGAAAAATAATTCGCGACAATCCCCCGCCTTCTTACCGAGGAAAACCGACCAAAGTTTATTACGCCTTCCAGAAGAAAAATCGCCCCCCTACAATAGTGGTTATCACCAATAAAAAAGAGGCTTGGAAGGAACACTACAAGAAATTTTTTATAAAGAAACTCCGAGAGTGTTTAGGAATTCACCACGCACCTTTAGTTTTAGAAATTGAAGAACGAAATGAGGAATGAGAAAAGAAACTTAAAGGGGATTATTTTTTATCCTCTTCCTTCTTTTGGTCTTTATCTTTCTTTTCTTCCTTTTGCTGTTTCTGTTTTTCAAATTCTTCCTTTTTGAGGAATACAAACTCTTTCTTTTCCTTGTCGTAGTCTACCACTATGGTGTCGCCCTCTTTGAATTTTCCTTCCAGTATCATGTCCGCCAAGGGGGTTTCTATATATTTTTGGATGGTTCTTCTAAGAGGTCTTGCTCCGAAGGCGGGGTCATAACCTCTTCTGGCCAATTCTTTTTTTGCCTCTTCGGTTAGTTCTATTTTCATATTCTTATCCGCCAACCTTTCGTTAACGCGTTTTATTAGGAGGTCTACGATTTGCAATAGCTCTTTCATTGTTAGAGGTTTAAAGGTGATTATTTCGTCAATACGGTTTAGGAATTCGGGTCGGAATCTCATTTTTAGTTCTTCGAGAACTTTTTCTTTGGCCTTTTCGAATTCCCTTTCCATTGTTTCTTCATCAGCGTCGAGGGGGATATTTAGCAGATATTGGCTACCTACGTTGGAGGTCATTATTATTACGGTGTTTCTAAAGTCTACGGTTCTACCTTTGGAGTCGGTTAATCTTCCATCGTCCAACACTTGGAGGAATAAGTCAAATACCCTGGGGTGGGCTTTTTCAATTTCATCCAATAGTATGACCGAATAGGGTTTTCTTCTTACCGCCTCGGTTAGTTTTCCTCCCTCTTCGTAACCCACGTAGCCGGGGGGAGCTCCGATTAGTTTGGCCACCGAGTGTTCCTCTTTGAATTCGGACATGTCCAGTCTAATCATTGCGTCTTCATCGCCAAATAGGAGTTCCGCCAACGCTTTTGCCAATTCGGTTTTACCTACACCGGTGGGCCCCAGGAACATGAAGCTGGCTATGGGACGTTTGGGGTCTTTTAGTCCAGCTCTTGCCCTTCTAATAGCTTCGGCTACGGCTTTAACAGCGTGGTCTTGGCCTATTACACGTTTGTGAAGCTCGTCTTCCAATTTTAGAAGCTTTTGTTTTTCTTCCTCTTTTAGCTTGGATACGGGTATTCCTGTCCATTCGGATACCACGGCCGCAACATCGTCGTAGGTTACAACCACTTCGTTGGCCTTTTGTTTTTCCAATTTCTTTAGTTCTTTCTCCAACTCTATTAGGCGTTTTTTAAGTTCATATTCCTTATCAACATCGCCCGCTTCTACGGCCTTTTTAATCTCCTCTTCAACCTTTTTGATTTCTTCTTTGATTGCGTTAATGCGAGCTTCCACGGAGCCGTATTTTTTAAGCAGTTCGTTCTTTTTCTTTTCCAGTTCAATTTTCTTAATTTTGAGTTCGGCTTCCCTTTCGTAATCACCTTTGAGGTTAGCTTCTACAATTTCTTCCTCGATTTGTTTGAGTTTTCTTTCAATTTCCTGCAGTTCGGGTGGAGGCATTACCACAGAAAGTTTTTTCCTTGCACAGGCTTGGTCTAAAGCGTCGATAGCTTTGTCGGGTAGTTTGCGGTTGGTTACATAGCGGTGGGTTAATTTCGCGGCAGCTTCGATAGCTTCGTCGGAAATCTTAACTTGGTGGTGTTGTTCGAACTTAGGTCTTAGAGCTTTCAAAATTTCGATAGTTGTTTCTACCGAAGGTTCTTCCACATAGATGGGTTGGAATCTTCTTTCCAATGCGGGGTCTTTTTCGATGTATTTTCTGTATTCGTCTACGGTGGTTGCTCCGATTACCCTTATTTCACCACGGGCCAAGGCGGGTTTCATAATGTTGGCCATATCCATGGCACCTTCGGCCTTACCTGCACCCACTACGGTGTGGATTTCGTCAATAAAGAGGATTACGTTTCCTTCTTTTTTAACCTCGTCGAGCAGTTTTTTGAGTCTCTCTTCGAATTCTCCGCGGTATTTGGTTCCCGCCATTAGGGCGGCCATATCGAGGGCGAGAATTCTCTTATCCTGCAGTTCGGGAGGAACTTCCTTGTTTACTATTTTTTGGGCCAATCCTTCCACTATGGCTGTTTTACCTACACCGGCATCACCCACCAATACGGGATTGTTCTTTTTCCTACGGAGAAGAACCTCTATAGTTTGGTTAATTTCTTTTTCCCTACCTACGACGGGGTCTAATTTACCTTCCTTAGCCAGTTGGGTTAAATCTACGGTAAACCTTTCGAGGGCAGATTTTTCTTCCTCTTTAAGTTCTTGGGTCATATCTTTCATAGCTTCCTTACCTCCTCCAAATATTTGTTCTAAAAGTTTTCCTGCTAAGTAATCTTTGGCCTCTATTAAGGCCGCGGCAATGTGATAGGGTTTTATTTCGCTCTCTTTTTCGGAAACGGCCTTATCTTCGGCCTTTTCGAGGACTTTTATTAAATATTCGGCGTAATCGATTTCTTTGGGTTTTCTTCCAAAAACTTTGGCGGCAATTTTGGCTATAACCCTATCGGAGGATACGCCGATTTCTTTTAGTTGCTCTATTAAAGGAGATTTTTCTAAAGCTGTTTTCACTAAACCGTCTATGGATAGTTTTCCTTCTAAAAATTTCTTTACCGCTTCGCGGTCGAAAACCTGGGAAAGGCTTTCTTCAACCTGCTTGAGTTGGGCTAGATAGCTTTGCTCAAGGGCTTCCAACCTTTGGAGTTCCAAGGCTATGGTTTGCTCTTCAAACCAGTCACCCCAACGACGGGCTTCGGCCAAAGCCTTTTGCAAGCGTTTCTTTTCCTTTTCTAAAGCTTGGAGTTCCTGCTGCAGCTGGGCAATATCGCTTTTTATACGAATTATTTCGGCACGAAGGTTTATCAGTCTTTGGGCTTCACTTTCTACCGCTTTGTCTATTTGTTCGTAGAGTTGTTCCAAGTGGGAAACTATCTGTTGGCGGAGGTTTTTGGTGTCTATACCCCTTTTTTCTATTATTTTGTAAAGAGGGCTTTCTTTATCCGATAGAAAGGCCAAAAGTAGGTGGTCGGTATCGGCTTTATAGTCTTTATATTTTTTTGCTATTTCTTTAGCCAAATTTAAATATTCTTTGGCCTTCTTAGAAAGCATATTTTCGCTGAACATCTTTTTCCTCCCTTTTTATATTGCCGTCAATTATTTACAAGTTAAAGATAGAGTTGATAAAGGTTTTGTCAAGCTAGGGATTAGCAAAAAATCTTTACCGTTGAAACACTTCAAAAAAATCGTATTAAGGAAATTTATAAAAGACCACTAAAGGTGTATATTTAAAATCTGATAACTCCAAACAGAGAAAAGGGGAGGTGCCAAAATGGGTGAAAAAATCATCGGTATAGATTTGGGAACCACCAACTCGGTGGTTTCGGTTGTTGTTGGTGGCGAGCCTGTTGTAATACAAAACCAAGAGGGAAACCGAATAACCCCGTCGGTAGTATCGTGGACTAAAGAAAAGGAAATTTTGGTTGGCGAGCCTGCCAAAAGAAGGGCTATTTTAGACCCGCAAAATACAGTTTATGAAAGCAAAAGGTTTATAGGAAGAAAATATGAGGAAGTTAAAGATATAGCAAATAAAGTTTCCTATAAAGTTGTTCCCGACGAAAAAGGCGACGCGGCCTTCGATATTCCCAACGCCGGGAAATTAGTTCGTCCGGAAGAGGTTGGGGCCCACATTTTGAGAAAGCTCAAAGAGGCGGCCGAACAATATTTAGGCGAAGAAGTCAAAAAAGCGGTGATAACCGTTCCCGCCTACTTTAACGAAAGACAGCGTCAGGCCACCAAAATGGCCGGTAAATTGGCCGGCTTGGAGGTTGTTAGAGTTCTAAACGAACCTACAGCGGCCGCGTTGGCCTACGGATTGGATAAAAAGAAAGAGGCTAAAATTTTGGTTTACGACTTCGGTGGCGGAACCTTCGACGTTTCCATACTTGAAGGCGGCGACGGCGTAATCGAAGTAAAAGCAACCGCAGGAGACGCCTTTTTGGGTGGTGCCAATATCGACGAAAGAATAATGGAATGGCTTATCGAGGAGTTTAAAAAAGAAACCGGTATCGACCTCCGCCAAGACCGCACCGCCCTTCAGAGATTAAAAGAGGCCGCCGAACAGGCTAAAAAAGAGCTATCTTTCAAAATGGAAACGGAGATATCGCTACCCTTCATTACTATAGACCCCGAAACCAAGCAACCGTTGCACCTACAGAAAAAGCTAACCCGAGCCCGTCTCGAACAAATGATAGAGGATATCGTTGACCGCACCATAGAGATTGTAAAAAGGGCTTTGGCCGATGCCAAACTAAAACCCGAAGATATAGACGACATCGTTTTGGTGGGAGGTTCAACCCGAATACCTTTAGTTCAGAAAAAAATTAAAGAGTTCTTCGGAAAAGAGCCCCACAAAGGGGTTAACCCCGACGAAGTTGTGGCTGTAGGTGCCGCAATCCAAGGTAGCATATTGAGCGGCGAGAAAAAAGATGTTCTGCTAATCGACGTAACTCCTCTATCGCTGGGAATTGAAACTATGGGCGGGGCTATGACCGTTTTAATACCTCGGAACACCCCCATACCGGTGCGAAAATGCGAAACCTTCACAACAGTTAGAGACTACCAAACCGAAGTGGAAATTAAGGTCTACCAAGGAGAAAGTCCCATTGCTAAAGAAAACAAATTCTTAGGTAGTTTCATATTGTCGGGAATTCCCCCCGCACCTCGAGGAGTGCCCCAAATAGAAGTTTGTTTCGATATAGACGCCGATGGAATACTACATGTAACCGCCAAAGATAAAGCTACCGGAAAAAGTCAATCGATAACCATACAACCCTCCAGCGGTTTGACCGAAGAAGAAGTCCAAAAAATGTTGGAAGAATATGAAAAACACAAAGAGGAATATGAAAGAAAGAAAAAGCTCGTGGAGTTGAAAAATCAACTTGACCAACTGGTGTATCCCATAGAAAAACTCCTAAGGGAGGCGGCCGATAAATTTACACCCGAGGAACAAAAAGAACTTCAACAGCTTGTTGCCGAAAGCCGCAAAGTTATCGATGAAGCTACCGAACCCGAAGAGGTGGAAAAACAAATTCAAAAAGTTCAACAAATAGCTTCCAAATACAGCGAAAAACTCTATAAATTAGCCCAAGAAGAGAAAAAAGACAACGAGGATAAAAAGGACAACAAAGGTGACGATGCCATAGACGCCAAACCTGTGGATTAATTCTTTCTTTTTCCTTTTAAAACAAATTCCTTAAGCTTCCAATTCCATTTCTTTTGGAACTTCCATAACTATTGTATAAGCCACCAAAAACCCATCAAATCCGTGCTCTTTGGTGTAATTAACTTTAATGTCTTTTATAACCGCACCCGCTTCTTGGAGGGCGTCAAGAATTTCATTTAACTTGGAAGTAATTTCCACGGAATTACCTTCGAGAACCACAAATTCGGTTTTTATTTTGTTGCCCACCATAGGGTTTTAATATAGGGGCCTCAAAATGTTTGATTATTTTTCCCCTTAGGGATTTTCATCTATCTTCTTCCTTTAACTTTTTGCTAACGATTTGCAACTGCAAAATTAAATAACAAAATTCATAGTTGCTTGAAACATATACTGTTAAGTTAAACCTTCGAAGGTAGTAATAAAAAACCCCAATTTGGGAGGTATAAAATGACTGCACCACAAGAAGGAAAAGGTGAAAAAGTTTATATTTTCGATACCACACTCCGTGACGGGGAGCAGGCCCCCGGTTTTTCCATGACAACCCAAGAAAAACTTCAAATGGCCCATCAATTGGCCAAATTAAACGTTGACATAATAGAGGCAGGTTTTGCCGCGGCTTCCAAAGGGGACTGGGAAGCTATAAATCTAATAGCAAAAGAGGTAAAAGGCCCAACAATCTGTTCCTTAGCGAGGGCTTTGGAAAAGGATATAGAGGCGGCCGCAACCGCTTTGAAGCCTGCCGAAAGGAAAAGAATACACACCTTTATAGCTACTTCTCCCATACATATGAAATACAAACTAAAAATGGAGCCCGAACAGGTTTTGGAAAGGGCCGTTAAAGCTGTAAAATTCGCACGGAACTTTACCGACGATGTGGAATTTTCATGCGAAGATGCTACCCGTAGCGAAAGGGACTTTCTCTACAAAATTATTGAAGAAGTTATAAAAGCAGGCGCCACGGTAATTAATATTCCCGACACCGTGGGATATGCAATTCCCGACGAGTTTTATCAACTTATAAAGGATATAAAAGACAATGTTCCCAACATAGATAAAGCAATAATCTCCGTTCACTGCCACGACGATTTGGGCTTGGCCACCGCAAACTCTTTAATGGCTGTTTTGGCAGGGGCAAGGCAAGTTGAATGCACTATAAACGGTATCGGCGAAAGGGCGGGAAACGCAGCTTTGGAAGAGGTGGTAATGGCTTTAAATGTTCGCAAAGACCACTTTAAAGGTTTGTATACCCAAGTTAATACAAAAGAGCTATATAAAACCTCCCGCCTACTTTGCCGAATTACGGGAACCTTTGTCCAGCCTAACAAGGCTATTGTGGGAGACAACGCCTTTGCCCACGAAAGCGGCATACACCAACACGGCGTATTGGCCAAAAGAGAAACCTACGAAATTATGCGTCCCGAAGATGTAGGTTTTCCCAAATCCAAAATAGTTTTAGGAAAACACTCGGGTAGGCATGCTTTAAAAGCAAAACTCCAAGAGTTGGGCTATGAAGTGGACGAAGAAACCCTAAACCGCCTATTTGAAAAATTCAAAGCCTTAGCCGACCAAAAGAAAGAGATTTACGAAGAAGATTTGGAAGCCCTAATATATGAACAATTTAGAACTTCCGCCGAAGAGGATTTCTTAAAGTTAAAACATTTGCAGGTTCAAACCGGAAACAATATTCTCCCCACGGCTACGGTAAAAGTCATTTTCAAAGGAGAAGAAAAAACGGCTACCGAAACGGGAAATGGCCCGGTGGATGCCGCTATAAAGGCTATCCAAAAGGCTACCGGCATTTATCCCAAATTTGTTGACTATTCCATTAAAGCTTTAACCCCCAACACCGACGCGCAGGCAGAAGCAAGGGTGGTTATAGAACTTGATTCCATTAAAGCAAGTGGTAGAGCCAGCGATATAGATATCGTTAAAGCCAGTGTGAAAGCTTATGTAGATGCTCTAAACAGATTGTTGGCTCGTAAAGAATATTTAGCTTCCAAAAAACAGATAAGAGAAAGCGGAACTGTTTAATTTTTTCTTTTTTTTAATATTCCAACCAAAGGAGAATTTGAACACTGTAGCTTGCGGCGGCATTCTTAGTTTCGGTTAAGAACTGTTGAGGGTTGTTTATATTATTTTCCAAAGTTTGAGTAACCTCCGCGGGGTTTTGATTGTATAGAACTGCTAAATTGCGGACAGTTTTAACAATTTTCCTTTCGGTGTTAAGAATTTCTTCTGTAACCTCTCCGCCGGAGTTTTGAATTTGTTCTTCCAAGGTTTGAATTAAAGCATTCAAAGTATTCATTAACGCTTGTCGGTAGCTTAGAAAGACGGTAGAAATAGCATTGTTTACTGCATTTTGGAACGAGGTTACATCGCTTGCGGAATTTATTTGATTTATAAGAAACTCTATTTTTGCTAAATAAGGATAGTTAGCTAAATACAAGTCATAATGCACTAAATTAAGTAATGCTTCTGCAGCCTTTTTATAGTAGTCCAAATTGTCCGAATTAACGTAGGTGTTAATCTCCTGAAGGGTATTTCTAACATAATTAGCTATGAATGCGGAAGGAATTTCTTTTTCTGTTAGAAGCTGGTAACAAGTTACATTTTTAATTTTGCCTACAGCATTTTCAAAGCTTTTAACCAATGCGCTCAAAAGGTCATAGGGTTGGCTGGCCGAGTAGTAATTAACTATGTCACCGCTATTAGTGTGCCATTCATTGTTGGGGTCACTGTTGGCAGAAGGAATATCTACGAACGAACCGCAAGGGGGCCCTTGGTCGGCTCCGCATTGAGGATTAGGAGGTTCGGAAGTGTAACCAGCCGGTAATTGGTCATTATCCTTATCGATAAAACCGCCCGCTATAGCTATATTTTTCATAGCATTTAAGCCGTAGCTTTGAGAGCTATCCATTAGTACGGGAACCGATATTGTTTCCACATTTTGGTTTCCGGCCAATTCTGGGACTAAATCAGCTTTTGAGCCTTTCCACATATTGTAAACAGGTTGAGCAGGGTCTATAGCACATATCCAGTAGTTACTCCATGATACACTAACATCGGGTAAATTTTTCATAGCTATGCTATCGTTTAAACAGTTACTTGGCGGATAATTGTATACACCACCGTGTCCGTTCCAAGCACCGTCGGAAATTAAGATGTTTAAATTTTTAGAATCTTCAATTGTATAGTTGTCGACATTTATAGTAAAAGTATAGGGGTCTACATATCCTGCATCGTTGGTGGAAAAACCGCCCCAAACGCCGCTTTCCCGCGAGAAATATCTTTTGATTTCATCAAAAGCTTCACCGGTGGGAGTTCCTCCTTCCGGATTTTCATTGTTTATAACATCTATAACACCACTGTAGCTATAGCCGGGATAAATCCAATCTTTAATAACTTCATCATCCGAAGGGTTGGAATATAAAGCTGCTCCAACACGAGGTTTATAAGAAACTTCTTCCAACCTTTGGAGTAAACCTTCCACCTGTCCATTTGCAGGGTTATAAGTTATAGTGGAGTTAGCATAAATTTTTGTTCCATCTTGGAGTTCCACAAATAAAGTTCCAGTTTCGGTTTGGCAGGAAATTTGAACCTCTCCGTTGTGACAGGCTTTTCTTAAATAGCCGTGAGGTAAAAATCTGCAGAAAAAGTGTCTTTTGGCCCAATCTGCATTAAAGGTGTCTAGCATAGGACAGTAGAACTGTAATAAGCTTTGTGGAGCATAGGCTTTATAGATAATTGCGTTTTGGGTGGCATCATACTGGCAATTTGGTAATTTTTCGCAAAGTTGGATTAGCTTGTCTATATCCGCAGAAACATAACTATAGGTGTTGCTTATTTTATCTCTAACAGTGTTAGTATAGTTGTTTATATTTGTTAGGAAATTGTTTTCAATGTTATTGGCATCTATTGAGCTACCTAAACCGTTAGCAATGCTATATAAACCGTTTTTTGCATAGTCTATTAGTTGTTGTATATAGTTTTTAATATCGGGATTTTTAAAAGTTTCTGAATTTATAGTAGACAGCACCACATTGTTAAATAAATCATTTAGCAAGTTGTAAATCGCGCTCTTGTAGTCGGTATTTTTGTTGTTTAAGAAATTATTAAAATCTTGTGGAGATAAACCTTCGCTTTCTACAAAACTATCAAAATCGGCGGAATTATTCCAAATATTTTGTATTTCTGTTTGCAATTGGGTTGTATTCACATTTTGAGCTTCAGATGCCAATTTATACAAACAAGAAGCTACATTTTGGTTTATATCATCGGGATTTAAACTATCTACATTTGCTGCCTGCTGAACCAACTGGGTTAAACTTTTTCCAAAAAGGATTATATCTTTAACTAAATCGTTTTGATATTGCGGGCAGGTGTATGTTATTGCCGGTTGGGGTAAAGTATATGTATACTCAACATAACTATTTCCACTAAAGGTAGTTTTTCCTCCTGTAAGAATTAACCTTAATAGGTCTACTTTGGTCATATAGTACCAGTTGAGGTAATTACCACTGAAAACCTTTATACCTCGCTTACCATACTGATGTTTATATCCATATCCATAACCATGTCGCCAACCATATTTAAATTGATTTCCATAGCCAGCATTTAATAAATCAGGATTAACATTTCCTATTTTTTTATAAGCCCCAACCGAAGTATCGTATATATAGGCACCAAATGGGTCGAAATATCCAAAATATAACTTGTTAGAGTCATAAGTAGACCATCGCGAGTTTCTATATATGTAATCATTCATACTTCCCGAATAGTCCAAAACCAACATAAGGTTGGCAAATGCACCGGGTAATGTTTCGGTAGTTGTTTGACAAATTTCCTGAACAGTTTCACCCCAACTATGGTTAACAACTCCCAAGCTTCCAAATAAAGCCAAAGCCGTTAAAAGTTTTTTTGTTTTCATAATAGACCTCCTTCAGGTTTTAAATTTAGTAAAACCATTAATTCAAACTCCTTAGGGGGGCAGAAGTTGGATTGGGAACAATACAAAATTTTGAAGAATACCCATTCGCCGGAGGATTTAAAGAAACTACCTTTGGAGGAACTTCCTTTATTAGCTTCCGAAGTTAGGGATTACATAATTAAAGTAACTTCCCGAACGGGGGGACATGTAGGGCCCTCCTTGGGGGTGGTTGAATTAACCATAGCCCTGCTTAGGGTTTTTAATCCTCCCAAAGATGTGGTTGTGTGGGATGTTGGCCACCAAAGTTATCCTTGGAAAATCCTAACCGACCGAAAGGAGAAGTTTCCCTCCTTAAGGCAGTATGGGGGTATATCGGGCTTTATAAAACGGGGAGAAAGCCCCTACGACGCTTTTACCGTTGGCCACAGTTCCACCTCCATATCAGCGGCTCTCGGTATAAGAAAGGGGAAGGATTTAACGGGGCAAAAGGATGATTTTGTTATAGCGGTTATCGGAGATGGTGCCCTAACGGGAGGAGAAGCTTGGGAAGGGCTAAATAACGCCGGCCAACTTCGACCCAACCGCTTTATAGTAATCCTCAACGACAATGAAATGTCTATTTCTCCCAATGTGGGGGCCGTTTCCAATTACCTAAATAAGGTTTACAGCGGAAAATTCGTCCAAGATTTGAGACAAAAAATAAAACGCATATTGGAAAACAACTTTAAACCCGGCCTAAAGTTGATGAAACTTTTTGAAGAATTCCTTAAAGGGTTAATATCTCCGGGAATCCTCTTTGAGGAATTGGGATTTAACTACATAGGGGTTATCGATGGACACAATATTCCCCTTTTGGTTCAAACTTTGGAAAACATTAAGAGGATAGAAGGGCCCGTTTTGCTCCATATAAGGACGGTTAAAGGAAAGGGTTATAAACCCGCGGAAGAAAACCCCGTAAAGTGGCACGGTGTGGGGCCTTACAAGTTGGAAACGGGCGAAAGCGCAAAGAAAAAAAGCCGCAGTTGGTCGCAGGCCTTCGGCGACGCGTTGGTCGAGTTGGCCGAAAAGGACCAACGGATAGTTGCAATAACCCCCGCTATGAAAGAGGGAAGCGGTTTATCGAAGTTTGCGTCAAAGTTTCCCGAAAGATTTTTTGATGTCGGTATAGCCGAACAGCATGCAGCCACCTTTAGCGCAGGTTTGGCCACCCAAGGACTTAAACCTGTGCTTTGCTACTACTCAACTTTTATGCAGAGAGCTTACGACCAGATAATCCACGATATAGCCCTTCAAAAATTGCCGGTTGTTTTGGCTATAGACCGTGCGGGGTTAGTGGGCGAAGACGGCCCAACCCACCACGGAGCTTTCGACCTTTCCTATTTAAGGTGTATTCCGAATATGGTTATAGCCGCCCCCAAAGATGAAGAGGAACTGCGTTCTTTGCTCTATACCGCCCTAAAGTGGGAAAAGGGGCCCTTTGCTATTAGGTATCCGAGGGGTGCGGTGGTAGAAAGTCCACAAAAAGAAAAAGGTTTTAAAGAAATACCCGTAGGCAGTTGGGAAATTCTTGCTCAAGGGGATGGAAAAGTTGCCATTTTAGCCGTAGGTATAGCAGTTTCTTGGAGCTTGGAGGCGGCCCGGCTGCTGGAAGAGAAAAAAGGTATTAAAGCCACAGTGGTAAACGCCCGTTTTGTTAAACCTTTGGACACCGACCTTTTAAAGGAATTGGCTCAAAAACACCACCTTTTGGTTACAGTTGAAGAAAACACCGTTGTGGGAGGTTTTGGCTCTGCCGTCCTCGAAGAGTTGAATAAAAATTCTCTTCTCCAAAAGGTGAAGGTTTTAAATATAGGTCTGCCCGACGAGTTTGTTCCCCACGGTGCACAAAACCTTCTTAGGGAAAAGGTCGGTCTATCCCCCGAGGGGATATTTAATAGGATTGTCCAACAGTTGGAAAAGCTTTAAAGATTTCCCTTCTTAGGTTTTCTCTATTTTGAAACTGAAAAAGGAAGGAAAAGAAAGAAAAGGTTTATTAAATATCGAAGTAGAGCTCGAATTCGAGGGGGTGGGGTGTAAATCTGAGGGCGTCGATTTCGGCCCTTTTAGCTTCAATCCACATTTCGATGAGGTCTTCGGTAAATACGTCGCCTTTGAGTAGGAATTCATAGTCGTTTTCGAGGGCTTTGATAGCCTCTTCGAGGGAGCCGGGTAGTTGGGGTATGTTGGCCAACTCTTCGGGAGGTAGGGAGTAGATGTCTTTGTCGAAGGGTTCGCCGGGGTCTATGCGGTTTTCAATTCCGTCGATAGCGGCCATCAAGATAGCTGCGAACGCCAAGTAGGGGTTGGAGGTTGCGTCGGGGAATCTTACCTCTATTCTCTTGGCTTTGGGGTTTTGGGAATACATAGGTATTCTTATCGCGGCGGAACGGTTTCTTGCGGAGTAGGCCAATCTTACGGGAGCTTCGAAACCGGGAACCAACCTGTGGTAGGAGTTTATTGTGGGGTTGGTGAAGGCAGCTATTGCGGGGCCGTGTTTGATGATACCGCCGATAGCCCACAGGGCGATTTCAGATAGTCCTGCGTAACCGCTTCCGGCAAATAGGTTTTCTCCGTTTTTCCAAATGGAGAAGTGGGTGTGCATTCCGGAACCGTTGTCGTTGGGGAGAACTTTGGCCATGAATGTGGCATATTTGCCGTGTCTGGCGGCTACGTTTCTAACCACATATTTGTATTTGAAGAGTTTGTCGGCTTGGTTTAGTAGGCTGTCGTATCTTATGTCAATTTCGGCCTGTCCAGCAGTTGCAACTTCGTGGTGGTGGAGTTCTACAGTGATACCGAGCTGTTCGAGGATTTCAACCATTTCGTTACGGAGTTCCATAGTCTTGTCCAGAGGAGGCACGGGGAAGTATCCTCTTTTGTGGGGAATTTTGTAGCCCGTTCCGTCTACGCCTCTGTTCCACCAACCTTCTTCGCTGTCTACTCTCCAATATGCATAGTTGGGGCCTACTTCGAAGGCTACGCTATCAAATATGAAGAATTCTGCCTCGGGGCCAAAGTAGGCGGTGTCACCTATTCCGCTTTCTTTGAGATATTTTTCCGCCTTTTGGGCTACATATCTGGTGTCCCTCTTGTATCTTTCGCCGGTTACGGGGTCGTAGATGTCGCAAATTAGAACAGCGGTGTCGGGCACAAAGGGGTCTATGAAGAATGTGTTAGGGTCGGGTTTTGCGAGCATGTCGGATTCGTTAATGGACTGCCAACCTCTGATGGAGGAACCGTCAAATCCCCTTCCCTCTTCGAAGGTGGATAGGGATAGTTCCTCGGCGGGGATGGTTAGGTGCTGCCACTGACCGAAGGGGTCGGAAAATCTTAGGTCAACAAACTTAATTCCGAGGTCTTTAATTTGAGCCAAAACCTCTTCGGGGGTATATTTGGGCATTTTAAACCTCCTTTAATAGGTTTACCGATTTCAATTGTAAACTTTTACAGGAAGGTTAACAATAGGAAAACTTTAAGAGTATTGTTAACAATTTTGTTAAAAAGAAAAAGGAAATTTAAAAATATTTGTCCAACATTTGTTGAACTTTTTTCTTTACCTCTTGGGGGACATCAACAACTTCGGGCCAGGTGCGGGTATAACCTTCTTCTTTCCACTTTTTGGTGGCGTCTATAATCATTTTCCCACCGAAGCCCTCTTCGTTGGTAGAGTGGTCTAACACATCTATGGGGCCCTTTAGTATTAAAACGTCCCTTTGGGGGTCGACATTGTTTCCCCATATCCAAAGAACCTCGCCAAGGTCGTGCACATTAACCCATTCGTCGAAAACTATTATGTGTTTGGTTAAAGACATTAGTCCCATACCCAAAAGGGCGTAGGCTACTTTATAGGCGTGGCCGGGGTAGCGTTTTTTTATCGAGACAAAGGCGAAATTATGAAAAACCCCTTCGGCGGGTAAATGAATATCGACAACCTCGGGTAGGTTGAATTTAATTAGAGGTAGGAAAATCCTTTCGGTGGCGTAACCTATCCATTTGTCCTCTTGGGGCGGTTTCCCTACAACTGTAGCTTGGTAGATTGGATTTCTTCGGTGAACTATTGCGGTAATGTGGAATTTGGGATAGAGTGCGGGGGGTGTATAAAAACCTGTGTGGTCGCCGAAAGGCCCTTCCACAACCAATTCCTCGTTGGGGTCGACATATCCTTCCAAAACAATTTCCGCGTTAGCGGGATATTCTATGTCTACGGTAATTCCTTTTACCAACTCTACGGGCTTTTCCCGTATTATGCCGGCAAATAGATATTCGTCCACTTCGGGCGGTAGGGGTGCGGTGGCCACGTAGGTTAAAACGGGGTCGCCCCCTATTGCTACGGCAACTTCCAATTTTTTGCCCAATTTTTTAGCCTTCCAATAGTGATGGTTCCCGTCTTTGTGGATTTGCCAGTGCATGGCCGTGGTTCTTTCGTCCAAGACCTGCATTCGGTACATTCCCACATTTCTTATTCCCGTTTCGGGGTCTTTGGTTATAACCTGCGGTAGGGTTATAAATCTTCCCGCATCCTTTTCCCAGGTTTTTAAGATGGGAAACTCAAAAAGGTTGACCTCTTTACCTTTTTTAACCACCTCTTGGACTTTTCCACTTCTTACCACTTTGGGGATAGCATCGTTGAGTTTTTTCAATTCGGGGAGTTTTTTTAATTTCTCCAAAAAGGTGTTGGGAACTTCGGGGCGTAATATTCGGTAGAGTTTCCAACCTATCTCTTCCAAATTTTCGTAGCCCAACGCCATTTTTATCCGTTTTTCGCTTCCGAGGGCATTAGTCAACACCGGTATGCCGTAGGGTGTTCCATCTTCCTTTACGGGGTTTTCAAAAAGTATCGCCTTATTTTTGGGCGGCGGGAATTTGGAAACCCTGTCGGTGAAATAGGAAATTTCCAAAATTGGGGATATGGGTTCTTTAACCCTTAAAAGTTCTCCTTCTTTTTCCAAATCGTGGATAAATTCCCTTAAATCCTTGTAGGGCATTATTGAAGATTAATAAACAAAGGAAGGAAACAAAATATTAAGCTTGCTCTAAAAGTTCCCTTAAAAGTTTATTAACCAACTGAGGGTTTGCTTTTCCTTTAGTTTTCCTCATTACCTGTCCAACAAGGAAACCTATAACCTTGGTTTGGCCGTTTTTATATTTTTCCACCGCGTCGGGGTTTTCTTTTAAAACTTCCTCAACGATTTGTTTTATAGCTCCCTCATCGGTAATCTGTTTTAGTCCTTTTTCTTCCACCAATTGGGCGGCCGTTTTGTTTGTTTGTATCATCTCCTTAAGGAGTTGTTTTGCTATTTTGACCGAAATTGTTCCGTTTTTAATAAGTTTTAACAACTCGGCGAGTTTTTCAGGTGTTATGGGGTTTTCCTCCCAAGGTATCTCGAAGTCCCTTAGGTTTCCGAGCAGGTCGTTCAAAATCCAATTGGCCACTGTTTTGGGGTCATTATAGATTTTTAAAACTTCCTCAAAGTAGTCACCCCATTCTTTGTGTTCCACCAAGGGTTTGGCTACTTTTTTGTCCAGACCGAGGTTTAGATACCTTTCCAACCTTTGGTGGGGAAGTTCGGGCATTGTTTCCCTAACGCGGTCAATCCATTCTTTGGAAACCTTTAGCGGGAGCAGGTCGGGGTCGGGGAAATAACGGTAATCTTCGGCTTCCTCTTTTGTTCTCATTGTGTAGGTTTTCCCGGTGGAGGGGTCGAAGGTGCGGGTTTCTTGGACTATTTCGCCACCTTTTTCTTTAACCTTAATTTGGCGTTCTATTTCGTATTCCAAAGCCTTTTGAACAAACCTAAAGGAGTTCACATTTTTTATTTCCACGCGGGTGCCGAATTTGTCCGAGCCTTTGGGTCTTATGGAAACATTTATGTCGCAGCGGAGCTGACCTTTTTCCATATCGGCGTCGGAAACGCCTATATAACGCATAACGTTTCTCAAAGTCTCCAAGAAAAGCCTAGCCTCTTCGGGGGAGGATATATCGGGCTCGGTAACAATTTCCATTAGAGGGGTTCCCGCCCTGTTTAGGTCAACGTAAGTTTTTTTACCTTCATGGATATTTTTACCTGCGTCCTCCTCAAGGTGGAGCCTTCTAATTCTAACCCTTTTGGTGGTTCCATCTTCGAGTTCCACATCCAGGTATCCGTCGGTTACCAAAGGAAGTTCATATTGGGAAATTTGATAGCCCTTAGGTAGGTCGGGATAAAAATAGTGTTTCCTTGCAAATACCGAATATTCATGAACCTTACCGTTTAATGCCAACCCCGCCCGAATACCGTATTCTACAGCCTGCTTGTTTATAACGGGCAACGCCCCGGGCATACCCAAACATACGGGGCAGACATTGGTGTTAGGTTCTTTTCCGAACTCTACGGGGCAGGAACAGAACATTTTTGTTTTTGTTTTCATTTGGACGTGTATCTCAAGGCCGATAACCGCTTCCCAATCCTGTTTAGGCATGCCACTTTATTTTAATTGTAGAAATTTCCTTTTGCAGGCACGGGAGAAGGGGAAGCAAGGAACTCTTCCTGTCTTTAGGCAGGAGATGGGCATCTTTCCCGCCTGAGCTGTGCCTTCGCTTTTAAAAAAAATCCAAGAATGAAGTTGATGATGAAAAAACACCCAAATAAATGGAAATGCCCGCTATTTTCTTACTGTTGGGGAAATGGCTAAGTTAATTGTTAACTTCACTAAATATTATTTGCCCCCTTTGGGGAGGAGTAAGAGAAACTCCTTCAGTTGGATTTTTTTTCTTTGGCTCTTTTAATAATGCGGGGGTCGTGGCGTTCAATCTTCTCCTTTAGTCCGTGTTGTAACAAGGCCTGCTAAAGCGGGATTGCGACTCTATTAAAGTGTGCAATATGTCTATACTGTCCTTTGAAGGTGTTGAAACGAAGGCCTGCACCAGCAAGAGATTGCCTGCAAAAAGGTTTTGAACATTCTAAAACCCCTATGTGGGAAGTTATTTTGACTTTCTATTTCCTTATGCTGGGAGGGTTTTTCTTAAAAACCTTAGGAGTATTTACCGAAAAAGATGCGAAATCTTTTGTGGATTACATAGTTTATTTTGCCCTTCCTGTCGCTGTTTTCGGTGTTATCCACGATTTTCCCCTTGAGGTGAAGGATATTTTAGTTTTTACCATCGCCTGGATAACTATAGGTTTAACCACGCTTTTGGTTTTTAAAATTTTCGCCCCTTTTATAAGGGATAAAAAAACTTTGAAAACCTTTTTCTTGACTGCAACCTTTGGAAATACTGCCTTTGCAGGTTATCCGATAGCCTACTTCCTTTTTGGGGATAAGGGTTTAGCTTACGCCATTCTTTATGATGTGTTGGGAAATTTCTTAACCGTCGTAACCTTTGCAATTTTTATAATCACCGGGCGGGTAAGTTGGAAAACTGTTTATAAGTTTCCTCCTTTGGGAGCTTTAATATTGGCTTTCCTAACAAAGGGGCTACCTCTGGGATTTGTTTTCCATTTTGTGGAGGTGGTAAAAAATTCCCTGACACCGGTAATAGTTTTTAGTTTGGGCTTAAGGTTCAACCCCGGAGGTATTTTAAAAAATTTGAAATTAGCCCTTTGGAGTGTTTTTATTCGGATGTTATTTATCCCTAGTTTGGTTTTAGGTTTATTGGTTTTCCTAAAGGGGTTTATTGATATTTCCTATACCCAAGCAATGGTTATTCTTTTGCAGAGTTCCATGCCTCCCTTTGTAATGTCGGTAATATTAAGTGAAAAATTTAAATTGAATTCCGACCTTGCTATAGCGGCCGTTAATTTGGGGTTAATTGTTCTACCCATTACCGTAAGCCTTTGGGTATATTTGGGAGAGATGTTTTTAAAGTAAAAAACATCTTTCCTTTCCAAGTTCTTTTTAAGAAAAACCTTTCTCGGGGTTTCGAATAGAGTTTAAAACCCATGATAAGGTTGGTTGTAGGTTTAGGAAACCCTGGAGAGCACTATAAAGAAACAAGACACAACATAGGGTTTATGGTTATAGACCACCTCGCAAGGAGATTGAAAATAAGAAAGTTCGAAGAGTGTTGTTTTTCCCACCTATTTAAAAAGAACATAAACGGACAAACTATTTATTTTGCCAAACCCCAAACCTATATGAATCTTTCGGGGGTTGCGGTTAAAAACCTCCTTATGGATTTAAATCTTTTGCCGGAAGAACTTCTAGTTGTTCATGACGATTTAGACCTTCCATTGGGTGTGACCAAACTCCGTTTTAATGGCTCTTCGGCCGGGCAAAAAGGGGTTGAAAACATCATAAAAGAGTTGGGAACAAAAAATTTTTACCGTCTAAGGATAGGAATAGGCCGCCCCAAGGAAAAAAAGCAGGTGGTCAACTATGTTCTATCACCCTTTAGTAGTGACCAAAAACCTATTATTCAGAGGGCAATCCACAAAGCCGGTGAGTGCATTCTTAGGGCCATTACCGAAGGAATAGAACCTGCAATGAATTTCTGCAACCGAAATGAGCTTTAAATTACCGCTTACAAACTTGACAACAAAATAAGGGTATTTTGAATAAGCTAAAACCTTTAGCGGATAATAAAACAAAAACCCCAAAAGGAGGTTTTATATGAGGAACTCCCGTAGAAAAGTTATATCGGTTATAGGTGCGGGAAATGTGGGCGAACATGTTGCCAGTCTGACCCTACTGAAAGGCTTGGGAGACGTTAGACTTTTCGATATTCCCCGCAAAGAGGGAGACAAAATCTTCGAACCAGTTAAGGGGAAAGCTTTAGACCTCCAGCAGATGCTCGCGGCTTTTGAAGTAGATGCAAAGGTTGAAGGTTTTACCGTTTCCCCCGACGGTAAAAGTGGCTACGAAGCGTTGGAAGGTTCGGATATTGTCGTCATTACCGCGGGATTTCCCAGACGTCCCGGAATGAGCCGCGAAGACCTGCTGGATAAAAACATTCAAATATTGAAGGCTATAATTCCCAATATCCAAAAATACGCACCCAACTCGATTGTTATAGTGGTTACCAACCCCGTGGATACTATGACCTATGTAGCTTATAAGCTCCTTGGATTTCCCGCCAACCGTGTTATGGGAATGGCAGGAATACTCGACAGTGCTCGGTTCAGAACCTTTATTTCCTATAAGTTGGGAGTTTCACCTAAAGATATTCACGCCTACGTTATAGGCGGACACGGCGATGAAATGGTTCCAATAATCTCCCGCTCCAATGTTAAAGGCGTGCCCCTTAAATACCTTTTAAGCGAAGAGGATATTAAAGAAATCGTAGAAAGAACAAAATTCGGAGGCGGTGAAATAGTTTCCCTAATGGGAACCAGTGCTTACTACGCCCCCGCTATGGCGGTCGTGGAAATGATAGAAGCTATCGTTATGGATGCCAAAAGGATACACCCCTGTTCGGTATATGTAGATAAGAATGATTTCTACGAAGTTGAAGACCTCTGCGTTGGTATTCCTGTCTTGTTAGGAAAGGAAGGTTGGGAAAAAATCTTTGAAGTTCCCCTAAATAACCAAGAGAGGGAACAGTGGAGAAAATCGGTCGAAAGTGTTAGAAAAACTATCGAAATGGCTAAGAAATTTATTTAAAACCTTGCCAGTTAGAAGACAAAAAATTAACCAACAGAAGTTGTTTTCAACTTTTCCCTTTAAATGGATTTCCAAAAATTCTTTTCCTCTTGTAGGAAGTTTTTAAATTCCTCCGAAAGTTCCTTTAAAGGTTGAAAATCTGTAGACCTAATAACACAATCGGCAAATTTTTCCATCCACAAAATGTGTTTGTTAAAAAATTCTCTCATAAGGAATTTTAACTTTTGTTTATCGTCCCTGTAGGGTGTTTCGTTATAAAGTTTCCATAAAAAGGCCATAAAGTCCAACTGGAGGGAAACCTTATCGGGGAGTTCGTTGCCTGTTTCCAACCCAAAAAGGTTATAAAATTTTGCGGTATCAAAAGCAGGCCCTCCCAACAGTTCCTTTTCGGGGCCGAAAACGCTCTGGTAAGGTTTGCAGGGAACCCCCCCGTAGTTGGCTACAAAGAGGCGGGTATATTCGGCCTGCAACTCGGGGAGGGGTATTTTTTTTAGCTCCCGCAGGGGAGTTTTATCTTCAAAAGGATAAAATTCCTCAAGGAGGTTAAAAAAGCTTTTATCGTCGGGGTAGGAGTAAAGAAAAGCAAAAAATTTGTAGGCTTTAAATCTCTTATCGGCTTTTTCCATACAACCCCAAAAGTTTAATCGAAATCCCTACCGAAGCGACGGTAAAGGTAATAAACCCTATGTAAGAGCGAAAGGGTTGTTAGCAAAGTTATCAAATAAACCCCCACCGTCATAGCTCCGCAGATAAACCTTTCGAGAATTGCGAATATTATTATCGCCAAGTGGGTTTCAGGTCTTCCGAAAAAACCCGTCCCTTCTAAGGGATCCCATATTTTTCCCTTTTCCCTTTGGCTAAAGCCTATTTCCGCGTAGGCTACGGGCTTAATAAAAGTGTGAAGCATATTAACCGTAATCAAAACTATGGCCACCCAAGGGTTGGCGTAGGCCACCGCCACAGCCCCCAAAACCAAGCCGTCTATAAATTTATCCGCCAGCCAATCCAAAACCGCCCCGAACTTTGTTGCTTGGTCGTTTTTTCTCGCTACTATACCATCGGCCAAATCGAGCAAGCCCGAAATTGCCAAAAGGGTAGCGCCCGTTAGCACATGGTGGGTATAAAAAGCCCAAGCCGACAAAGCCCCCGCCACTATGGAAAAAAAGGTTATGGCATTGGGGGGAATGTTTAGATAG
The DNA here is from genome assembly GCA_013153315.1 of Aquificota bacterium. Lineage (GTDB taxonomy): Bacteria > Aquificota > Aquificia > Aquificales > QOAS01 > QOAS01. The sequence goes on along the minus strand of JAADES010000048.1, from coordinate 4,609 downwards.
GCCAACGATAACCCTACCGGCTCGTAAATTTTTTTCAGTATTTCCCTTTTACTGGTTAAATTCATTTTTTTTGCTCCTTGCAGAGTTATTTTTTCCTGTTTCCGTTTAAGGTTGACAAAAAAAATCCAAAAAAAGAAATTATCCAAATTTTGGAAAACCGAAAAATGAGAAAAACAAAGTTTTAGAAATACTTTAGTAGGGCGGGGGTTTGACTTTCTTCCTTACCTAAAACGGAAAGTAATACTTGGTAGGTTGTTGTCATATTTTGATATTGAACTATATATTGGTCGTAGGGGGTGTCCTCAATTCGGCTAACCTGGTTGGATAAATTAGTTTGGGTGTTTCCATAGAGCATTTGATAGTTTTGAACCTTTTGCTCCAATGTTCCTATGTAGGCGTGCTGAACGTTAATATGGTTTATCCAATATTCGAGGTTTGCCATAGCGGCGTTTATTGCGTTGGAATCTTGGAGTTCCACCGCCCTTTCGGCCACATCTAAAGCCATGAATACGCTTTTTGTTCTATAACCGTTGTTTTCTATGGCTGTCAAAATATCGTCTACGGTGGTATATTGCTCCTGCCCACCGCCGAAAATTTGAGCTCCATTTAGGAATGTAGGCACACTGTCGGAAGAACCCACTATAAGGTTGTAGTCTTGGGAACCGCCAGTGTAGGTATAGTCTCCAGTTTCGGCGTTTGCATAGGGGTCTTGGGTTGGCAGATTACCCGAAAATAGGTAGTAATTTCCTATTTTTGTTCGGGCATAAAAAAGTATCTCTAACTTTATACGGTCGAGTTCGGCCTTAACCGCTTCGGGGTCGGGGCCGCCGGTAGAGTTGGCCTGAATAAGGTCGGCTTTTGCTTGTAGTAGAAGGTCGTAAACTTTGCCCAAGGTATCGTCCATTAGCTGAAGGTGGCTTTGGGATACCTGCAGGTTGGAATCGTATAGCTTTTGTTTTTCTAAATCCCTTTTTAGGGAAAGGTCAAAGTAAACCCCTGTCGGGTCTTGTTCCATAAGGTCGACCCTTTTCCCGCTGGCCAAACTTTCGTTTAGTTTGGTTATTTTTTCATATTTCTTTTCACTCTCTTTGGTTAGGTAAATAAACCTTGATAGGGAACCTACCAACATAGCAATTTTTTAATGTAAACGAAAATAGCCACAATTTCTGTGTTCTCCAAAAATATCATTAACTTAATGCGTCTCGCGTTAGCTCAAATTAACCCCACCGTAGGGGATTTTTCTAAAAATAGCCTCCTAATAAAGGATTTCATAAATAAAGCTATCCAACAAAGGGCAGATATTGTTATCTTTCCAGAACTCGCCTTGTGCGGGTATAGTCCCGAGGATCTACTCCTAAGGTTGGATTTTTTAAAAGAAACCGAAAAAACTTTAAAGGAAATTGTAGAATTCACAACCGACAAGGATATTGTTGTTGTTTTAGGTTATCCCAAGTTGGGGGAATATAAAAACCTTTATAACACCTCGGGGGTTATCTACCAAGGTAAACTTTTAGGGGAATATTACAAACATTACCTTCCCAACTACGGTGTTTTTGACGAATATAGGTATTTCAAACCAGGAAACCATAAATTGGTTTTAACTTTAAAGGACCAACAAAAGGAAATAAAAATAGGTTTCCTAATTTGTGAGGATGTTTGGCATCCTACCCTGGCAAGGGAATATTCCCTCTTAGGAATAGACCTATTGGTGGTTATAAATGCCTCCCCCTACGAGGTGGGAAAATTTGAGAGAAAAATAGAATTTGTTCCCGCCCGCTCTACCGACGGGCTTTATTACACCGCCTATGTCAATTTGGTCGGTGGTCAAGACAGCTTGGTTTTCGATGGAAAAAGTTTTGTAGTATCCCCCAAAGGGGAAATTTTGGGGGTAGCCAAAGCCTTCGAAGAAGACCTTTTAGTTATAGACATAGACACCGAAGAAACCACCCGTTGCCGCCGCCGAGACCAAAGGATAAAAGAGGCTTCCCTTTGCGAGACCGAAAACTTCCCCACCGAGATAATAACCCTCCAAAAGGAAATAAATAAAGAGCTCCAAAGGGAGTTTATACCTTGGAAAAAACTCCAAAGGGAGGAAGAAATTTTCAAAGCCCTCGTTAGGGGAGTAAAAGACTATTTCCACAAACAGGGCTTTAAAAAGGCCATCCTCGGACTTTCGGGGGGTATAGACAGCGCGCTAACGGCGGTAATAGCAACCGAAGCCTTGGGAAGGGAAAACGTTTTAGCCCTTTATATGCCCACAAAATTTAACTCCAACGAAAGTTATGAAGACGCCCAAAGGTTGGCCAAAAATTTAGGTATATCCTTTAAGGTGGTGGAAATAGAACCCTTCTTTGAAAGGTTTGAAGACTTATTCTCCTCTATGTTCGAAAACTGGAACTTCGATGTTGCCGACGAAAATATCCAAGCCCGCATAAGGGCCAATGTGCTGTTTTATTTTTCCAACAAATTGGGCTATGTAGTTTTGGCCACCTCCAACAAAAGCGAAGCGGCGGTTGGTTATACGACCATCTACGGAGATATGGCGGGAGGCTTTGCCCCTCTAAAGGACGTTTATAAAACTTGGGTTTACCAACTGGCTCGGTGGTATAACCAAACCAAAGGTTGGGAGATTATTCCCGAAAGAATTTTAACAAAACCACCTTCGGCCGAACTAAGACCGAACCAAAAAGACCAAGATAGCCTTCCCCCTTACGAGGTTTTGGACAAAATTTTAATCCTCCTTATAGAGGAAGGTTATTCGGTTGAGGACATTGTTAGGAAAGGTTTTGAACCTTCCGTTGTTAGGAAGGTTGTCCAGATGCTCCGTCGGGCGGAGTATAAAAGAAAACAGGCACCTTTGGGAGTTAAAATAACCCCCGTATCTTTCGATAAGGATTGGAGAATGCCAATAGTTAACCGCTTTGAGGTTTAATTTCTATTTTCCTATTTTTGGTTCAGGTTTAAACCCAAACCTGCTTGGCTAACTTGGCTTTCCAACTGAAGGAGCAAAGCTTTTAATTCTTTTTCCTTTTCTTCCAAATATTGAATAGCTTCTAGATAGTTGCTTTCAACCATTACCTCACCGAGGTTTATATAGATTTTTCTTCCCGGAGAGAGGTTTTTTAAGAATTCTTTAACTTTCTCCAATTGTTCCAACTGGGCTTTTATTAACTGAAGTTGAAGAATTAAACTTTCCTCACGGGGGTTGGGTTGCATATTTTTCCTCCTTTTGGTGGAAAAATTTAAAAGAAGGATATTTAGAGGAAAAAGGGGGATTATTTATTTTCCTCTTTTTGTTCTTCACCGCCTTGGACGCCTCTAATGAGCTGGTCAATTTGGGTGTATAGGTCGGCAATGGTTTGCTCGAGAACCAACCTTAGGGCTAGAATTCTTTCAATTTCGTCCTCGATGTATTTGATGGCTTCGTCATAGGATAGCTCGGCGGAAATGTTTTGTCCTACGGATACCACCACCTTGTCGAGGTTTTCAATCTTCATTTCTACTTGGGCTATGGAACCAACGGGAATTAGCACATTTTTACCGGCACCCAAACGCTTAAGGGTTCTCAAAGTTGCAACAGTTTGCCTTAGGGCGTTGATAGCGGCGTCCAAGGTAGCTATTTCAGCCCTAATGCTTTCGATTTGAGCTATCAAAGCCCTAACTTGGTCTTCAACTCTGATGTTTTCTTTTTTTTCTGCCATGGCTCCCACCTCCTTTAGTTTTTTCTTATAAAGAAAATTTAGTTTTCTATTTATAATTGGCAATACTTTTGTGTAGACAAATTATAATTGTTTTAACTAAAGATGCTTTTTCTATAAAAGGTTTTTAAGATGGAAGAGGTTTTGGGAGGAAAGACAGGTTTTAAGTTTAGATTTTGAAAAGGCTGTTGGAAGAAACAAATTAAGCGGCCAAAGCTTCTTTAACTTTGTTAACTATTTGTTCGAAAGCTTGGGGGTCTCTAACGGCAATATCGGCCAAAACTTTCCGGTCAAGTTCGATACCGGCCTTTTGGAGACCGTTAATAAATTTGGAGTAGCTCAAGCCGTAAGGTCTCACGGCGGCGTTAATTCTGGCAATCCATAGCCTTCTCATTTGACGTTTTCTTAAGCGGCGGTGAACATATTGGTAGTAGAGGGCTTTCATAACCCCTTCTTTGGCCTTTCTGTAGTTCTTCCTTCTACCGTAAAAACCTTTTGCGAGTTTCAATATCTTTTTCTTTCTCCTTCTGGAGGATGGTCCTTTAACACGCATAGCGAACTTCTTTATTTTATCAAACTTATTTATTTGCTGTTGTAAAACTAAAGCTTTTGAATTTTGAAAACATCCATAAGGCTAAAAGAAGTTTTGGGGGTTTAGTAGGTAGAGTTATAAGCAAAGTTCAAAGTATTAATAATTGACGTTATTTTCTTGAGCGTAAGCTTCCAAGAGATTTAGAAAGCGTGCAATTTGCTTTCTAGGCCAGGGTAGCTCTAGAGTTTCTTCGAACCTTTGAGTTAGATTTTTTATATCTTCTTCTAACTCTTCCACAGAGGAGTATTTATCTTTAATAAACTTTTCCAAAAGGGGGTGTCTTTTTAAAAAATTTTCAAAAAAGTCCCTTTTTTGCTCT